>JANOHG010000223.1:0-2064 GCA_031406375.1 Archangiaceae bacterium
TGCGTTCCAGCACGTCTTCCCAGCATTTGACCGCATCTTCCTTTCGACCGGCAGAATAGAGCGCGATTCCGTGGTGCACACGCCCTGGAAGATAGTTGGGGTTGAGCTTCAAGATCTCATCAAATTGAGCCAGCGATTCGACGTGATCGCCTTTGTCGCGGCACGCATCTGCCAGCTTGAGCCGAATGTCGACGAAAGTGGGACACAATCCAAGCGCACGACGATATTCGCCAATCGCCTCGTCCAGCATCCCACTCGAAGAGAAAACGTCCGCGATCTCTGAATACATGTTGGCAATCTTTCCCTTCACGTACGGATCAATGTGGTTGGGGCTCGAACGCTGGCGGGTCAGCGCCGACTGGTAGACCTGCTTGGCTTCAGAATACTTGCCCAGGTCGTTGTAGATGACCGCGAGATTCAGCGCCGCATCGGTGTACGCAGGGTTGATTCGCAGCGCCGCTTCGAACGCCCGCTGCGCCCGGGCGAACTGACCTGCATCATGATAGATGATGGCGAGCATGTTGTAGACGTCGGCGAACGACTGGTTCTGCTCGACAACTTGCGTCAGACACTGCTCGGCCTGCGAGTATTGCTTCTTCTCGAAATACCCCCGGCCGAGGGTCAACAGCTGCTTGAGCGCCTCATCCATTTCGGGGTCCGCCTCGCACAAGTCGCCTGCTCGCGAAGAGCCGTGGCGTAGCCTACATGAGCCCGTTCGGAAAGAAGAATTGCCCGCTGCGCGCCGCAAGGTTCAATCGACGCGGCCCGGCCGACCGAAACGGTCGATCGCGACCGAAGCCATCCATTCGGTACTGCTCGCTGACCTGCACCTCATCGCGGTCGAGCCGAATGAACCAAGCGTCGATGCGCAGCTTTCTTTCCGCCAGAGCCAGCCACTGTTCCGCTTCCCTGTCGAGCCCAGCATCGCCTGCTTGCGAGAGCTTCTCGAGGGCGCCTCGATTTCCCGATTCGAGCGCTTGGCGGCGGCTTTCGAGTGCCGCCACCACCGCCGCCAACCGCGGCGCCAGGTGGGTCTCGGGCTTCCAATCTGCGCCGTCGTAGACGAAGACGACCTTCTCGATTCCAAGCGAGCTCACCTCGGTGAGGCCCAACGCGCCCGTAAAGTCGAGCGTCGCCAAGACTGTCGCTCGCTTCCCCGTCGCATCCACCGTGACCGTCAGCCGTTGGTAGTGCACTTTTTTGCCCCGCAACACCAAACCCAGCACCGGCACCGCGAGACCGTCTTTCTCGGCTTCCTTCAGCTGAGTGATGAGTTCGACGTCCGGACCGGCGGCCTTTCCAAGCAGCCGCGGCAACCAGACGACGCTCAAGCCTGCGACCACCAAGACTGCCACCGCCAGCCCAACGACCTTCGGTAGCTCGTGCACCCCTAGCCTTGAGGCCCGAGGATGCGGGCGGCCTTTTTCGCGCCGTCGGTGTCTGGGTTCTTCTTCACCAGCGCGCGCAACGCCTCTTTGGCTTTTGGCTCGTCCTTCATCGCAATCCACGCGTCGTAGAGGGCGAAGTGGACTTTGTCGTCGAGCCCGATGTCGGAAAAATCACGGGCGATGATGTTCAGCCGGTTGATCGCCGCGGGCCATTTGTCGCGCTTGGCGTAGAAGCCGGCGACGTACCACTCGTGATCAGCCAGGCGCTTCTTCACGTCGTCCAGCGCGTTCTTCGCTTCGGTCTGGTGTGACGAGTCGGGATACGCGCGAATGAACTCTTTCAGCGACGTCAGCGCGCTGCGCAGGTTCGCCTGGTCCTTCTCGGCAGAAGGCGGAAGGAGGAAGAAATCCGATGGAATGTCTTTGTAGTAACTAAAGCCAGCGCGAAAGGCGGCGTAGTCGACCTTCGGATGAGTGGGGTGGATCTTGATGAAGTTGAGGTAGCGATCACGGGCCTCGATAAAGCGATCGCGATCGAAGTCGGTGTCGGCCAGCCGCAGCTCGGCAACCTTCGCCGCCTCGAGGTACGGGTACTTGCTCTTGACGTAGTCGAAATACTTCTGGGCCTCTATGTAGTTCTTGCTCTCGAGCGCTTCGTTGCCGTTCGCGATGTTGG
>JANOHG010000295.1:0-2485 GCA_031406375.1 Archangiaceae bacterium
TCGGCAGCGTGCTGCAGCGGCAAGTGTGGCTCAGGGCCCGGTGGAACGATGGTTTGTGAGGAAGGCACGGTGGGGGGGGGTGGAGGGGGAGGTGAAACGACAGCTGCTCGTGGCTGCGGCTGCGCTGCTCCGTTCGGAGGATTCGCGGTGTGGCCGGTAGTCACACTCGTCGCGCTTTGGCTGCGGCGGCGGAAACGTCGCTGAGACGCAAGGCCGCGGTGACCGTCGTCCTTCTCGTCGCAGCGACAGCGAACGCAGATCCAGATCGTTGGCTCGGTTCGGACAAGGCCATTCATTTTGCCTTCAGCAGCGGGCTGGCGATCGGCGGCTATGCAGCGGCAGCCACGTTCTCGGATTCAAGAACGGTTCGCGTCGGGTACGGGGCGTCGGTCGCGCTTTTGGCGGGAATCGGGAAGGAGCTTTGGGACGCGAGCGGCAACGGCAACGCGTCGATCAAGGATCTAACCTGGGACGTCCTCGGTACGATGGTTGGGCTGGCGTTGTGCTGGGTGGTCGACGCGCTGTTCTTCGAGCCGGGTGACGCACCGGCCACTCTGGCATTCGCTCGCTGGTAAGGGGGCGTGCGTGGCCGCGGACGCTTAAACAAACTGAGGATGCTTGCGAATCACTTCTTCGAGCTCGGCAGTGAGCTGCGTGCCGTGCGGCGCTCGAGCGCTCGATCTTTCCCAGCGCTTGAGCCAGCGATGCTGAAGGGGCTGCTGCAGCAGCTCGAGCTTGGTGGACGCGATGGTGGTTTCCCCGCGAAGGCCGGTGGCAACTCCCGCGCCGACGAAGTATCCAGCGAGCAGCAACGAGACTCGGGTGGGAGTGGCTGAGCTGTACGTCACCAACTGCATTCCATCTGGGTGCGCGAGCGAGCGAATCCGTTCGAGCCACTTGACCGTCCACAGGGTCGGGTTTTGGTCAGGCGAAAACGGATCCTGAAAAACGAGCTCGAAGTCTTTGCCCACTTCCTCGAGCTTGTGCATCGCGTCCCCGGTGAGCAGGCGCCACTGAAGGCCTTCACCTTCCCAGCAGCCATCTTTGATCAACGTCCGCGCTGCGTCGGCAAAGGGGACGAGGAAGTCAAAGCCTTCTGGATCGTCGAGTGCGAGGCGCAACGGCGCCAGATCATGCTCGAGGCTGACGACCTCGATGCCGCGGCGGCGCCCCGCTCCGACTTCGCGCGCACAGGTGAGCGCCGCGACCGCATTCGAGGCAGCGCCGAGGCCTACGTCGAGAATTCGCAGCGCCTTTTCGCCAGGGCGACGGGCGCCCTTAAGCGAAATCAATTCCTGCAGTCCGGTCTGCTTCACGTACAGGTGGTTGGCTTCTTCCCAGGGGCCCACACCTGGATGCATCACCTCGCCGTGGCCTAGGTGACGGACGGCGCGCGCACCGCTCTTGAGGGTCACCAACTCGAAATCACCGTCGCGGCGACCTTCGATTGGGCGGGTCTTGGGGCGAGGCGACAGCAGTTCCTTCAGCACTCGGTATTCCTCTTCGAAAACATTGGCGAGGATCGCCTCTCGCATCCGACCCATCAGCGCCTGGTAGAAATGCAGATTGTGGATCCCCATCAGCCGCGCGGCGATCGCGTGCCCACCGTGTGACAGATGGTGAATGTACCCGCGCGAATGGGTGCGGCACACCGGGCATTGGCAGGTTGCCTCCAACGGTTCATCCGAGAGCCGAAACTCGGTGCGCGGAAGCCGGAGCATCCCCTGGTAGGTGTACGCATAGCCCTGCTGCGCCATCTTGGTCGGCAAGATGCAATCGAACATGTCGACGCCGCTGTGCACCGACTCGACGAGGTCAATGGGCGTGCCGACTCCCATCAAATAGCGCGGCTTGTTCTTCGGGAGCAGCTGCGCGGTGTGGGCGGTGATTGAGTACAAAAGGTCGCGCGATTCTCCAACCGCCAGCCCGCCGATCGCAAAGCCATCGAAGGGATGCTCGCGCAGGAACTCGGCACTTTGGGTGCGCAGCGACGGGTAAATGCCTCCTTGGACGATCGCGAACAACGCCTGCCCGGTCGGCTTCGAGTTCTTGGCCGCCAGCGACCGCAGCGCCCAGCGGTGGGTCTGTTCCATCGCGATGCGCGTCGGCTCTTCATCAGACGTCGACGGCAGGCAGACGTCGAGAACCATCATGATGTCCGAGCCGATCGACTGCTGGGTGGCGATTGAGCTTTCGGGAGAAAGCATGTGCTGGTGGTTGTCGAACGGGCTCTTGAAGTGGGCGCCTTCCTCGGTGAGATTTCTCTCGTCGGGCAGCGAGAAGATCTGAAAGCCACCTGAGTCGGTGAGCACCCCACCCGACCACTTCATGAAGTCGTGAATGCCACCGAAGTGCTCGAACACCTCTGGCCCCGGACGAAGCTTCAGATGCCAGGTGTTCGCCAGAATGATTCCAGCGCCTCGACCATGAGACAAGAAAGTGCCATCGTGCTGAAACCGTGTGGCTTGGTCGAAGTCTTAATGGG
>JANOHG010000301.1:0-2467 GCA_031406375.1 Archangiaceae bacterium
GCGGCAATCGCTTCGAGCTGGGTGAGGAAGCTCATTTCACGACTTCCGGGCAAGTGGACGTGCCGCCGTCGCTACTGGGACTGCTGCAGACGATCGGCGAGCCATCCTGCCCGCCAACGCTTTTGCAAGGGCCGGTAGCACACAGGAAGGTGCCCGGCGCGCAGGTGCGACCGCTGCGAAAGACTTTGATTGGAAAGGTGATCAGGTTTGATTTTATTTTTCCACCCGAGTTGATCTGCCCGCTGAACTCGAACGTGACCCGAATGTCGGTGTTCTCGCCTGCGTTGACCACCGTCTTCCCGAGCGTTTCCAGCGCTTTGGGCCCCAAGAGGTTCATCCGGACGTTGACCACTTCTCCCGGCTTGATCACGATGCTGATGGGAACGGTTTCTGCCTCGAGGGTGAAGACTGGAATTGTGGCGGTCGCAGCAGCAATGTACGAGAAAAGGATCTGGTCGAGGACCACAGTGTTCCGCTGCTCGCCCTTGATCAAGATCCTGTCGTCGGCCGGGGTGTTCACCGCCTCGAAATCGCTCTTTAACTTGACGACGAGTTCGTAGGTCGACGTCCCCGAGAGATCCAGGGTGCCTGCAGCGAGAGTGACCTTGTCGTCGCCGTCGAGGTCGCATTCTCCAGTGTTCTTCGGGTCAAGCGATGAGAACCCGGTGACATAAAGTGGACTGTCGCTGACGCAACCCGCGACGAGTGCCGCCGCGATGAAGAACAGGTGTCGATTCATGGGTAGATTCCTCACGGGTTCTGCGCCACGGCCTGGCGGTTGAGAATACGAGGCGTGATGAAGATCAACAACTCGGTGCGGGTCTCAAGCTCGCGGTAGTTCTTGAAGAAGAACCCGAGCACCGGAATCTTGCTCAGCAGCGGCACCCCGCTTTGGTTCATCGACGAGCCGCGCACATAGATGCCGCCGATGACAGTGGTGTCGGCATCCTTCACCAGTACCTGGGTCGCGGCCTCTTTCTTCTGAATCGCGGGCTGACCATTTGATCCCGAGTTCGACGGGTCGGGCTGATTGTTCTCGGCCTTGATGGTCATCAGCACGCTACCGTCGGCAGTAATGTGCGGCGTCACTTCGAGCGACAACCGCGCCTCGACGAACGAGGTGTTGGTGCCCGCAGCCGACACCTGGCTGAACGGAATCGACACGCCCTGGCTGATGCGAGCGGTCGAGTTGTCGAGCGTGGTGACCTTGGGCGCCGAAATGGTCTTAATCACACCCTGACTCTCGAGCGCCGAGAGCCTCAGGTTGAGCTGCAACGCTCCTCCCGCCGACCCGAACACGAAGCCCAAGCCACCTCCAGATCCAGCCCCGATTCCAACCGGAAGGTTGACCGCGTAGTTCGGAGTGGGCGACGTGCCGTTGGTCCCCTCGTTTCCTGCCGCACCTGCGACCCGCACCTGATTCGGGAAAGCGAGCCCGGTTCCGTTGCCGGTCGACGGAGCAAACTGAACGTTGCCACCCCACTGAATACCGACTTCGCGGGCCATACGGGTGTTGGCTTCGACGATTCGGCTCTCGATCAACACCTGGGGCGTTTGAGTGTCGAGGGTGGTCACCATCGATCTCACCTTGCCCAGGTTCGAAGCCACGTCACGAACGATCATCGTGTTGGTGCGACCGTCGACGGTGACGTTTCCCCGTTCGGTCAAGATGTCCTTCACTCGTTGAGAAAGACCTTCCGCGTTGGCGTAGTTCACCGGAATCAACTGAACCACCAGGTCTTCGAGCGTGCGCGCCGACTTCTTGCGCTCGACGCGGGCCTTCTGTTCACTCTCCAGCGTGGCGTTCGGAGCGACCCGGATGATGTTGCCCAAGTCTTCCATTCCAAGCCCCTTCGAACGAAGGATCAATTCGAGCGCCTGATCCCACGGGACGTTGCGAAGTCGGATGGTGACCTTTCCGGAAACATCGTCGGCGACCACGATGTTCTTCTTCGAAATCTCGGCGATGATCCGCAGCAGGTTGTGGATCTCGATGTCTTTGAATTCGAATGACACCCGCTTGCCCACATAACCCTTCTGCGGTGCGCCGCGTTCAGCGTAGTGCGTTGCTTCTGCAGAAAAGCCCGCGGATCGAACGGTGACGTGAGCCGCTTCCGACTTCACGCCCTTGAGCGCCACCCGCCACGAGAGTCCTTGCGCAGTCTTGACGACCGTCTCATCGAACTCTCCCGACGCGGCCACCACCAGCCTCACCCGATCGCCTGCTCCGGGGGCCGCAAACGCGCTCACCATCTTCACCGGGGTGTCGAGCGCGCTGGTGTCGAAGCTGCGCTCGAGCCGCTTGGGAATCCGCGCTGATTCAAGGGTCAAGACAGCGGTTCGGACATCCGGACGCTCGACTTTCCAGGTGCTTTCTCCTGCCAGCTTCACTTCGACCCGACCACCGGCCGCGCTCTCTTCAAACGTCACATCTTTCACATCGGCAGCATCGGTAAGCGTCGCCGGC
>JANOHG010000361.1:0-1725 GCA_031406375.1 Archangiaceae bacterium
CTGGCGTTGGGATTGATGTGCTTGATGTTGCGTTCGACGGTTTTCACGTCCTCCGGATTCGCGGTTCCACGAGGTCGCGTTCGAGCAACTTGCCCAGACGCAGATCTCGCTCGGGTTCGCTCCGAAGCTGCTCATCGTACAGACGGGGCGACCCGAATACCTGCCGCGCGCCTCGCTGCTCGAACAGATTCGCGCACGGCGCGAGGTTGGACAACCGGTTGCCAAGCACTTGCTCGCGCTCCACAACCGCTATGCGTACCCATTGACGGGGCTCGCCGGCGCGCTGCTCGCATTGGGCTTGGGTCTTCGACCGGGTCGCAAAGGTCAGCTGACCAGCGCGTTCGTGGAAGGCTTCGCGATCGCGGTTGCGATGTGGGCGATGATGGTCGTTGGCAAGGGCCTCGCGCTGGCGGGTCATCTTCCGATTGCTGCCGCGGCGTGGATCCCCTGCGCGCTGTTGGCGATGGTCGCTGCGGGCCTGTGGCTCAAGCGCAGCGGACTCATCGGCGAAGGCGGCTGAAAACTTAGGCGCTACCCACCTGGCAGCGGCTGGGTGTTGATGATTCCAGCCGGAGCGACCGTCGTGGACAGCCCGCCGTCATTGAGGATTGGCGCTTTCGCCTCGGCGATTTTCTGCGACAGCGTGACTTCGACCATTCGCGCGAACTCGACGGTGTTGACGTCGGGGGCTCCTTGCAACGCCTTCAATTGCGCCCACAACGGGGCTTCCGGCTTGCCGGCCCGCGCGAGCCCATCGGCGAGAGACTCGAGCGTGGCGTCACGGTCGGTGGTCGGGGCGCCTTTCAACGACAACAGCAGCTCTCGGGGAGCTTCGTTCGCCACGGTGACGAGCGCACCCGCCATTTCTTTCTCTGCTGCCGCGTCGCCGTGACTTGCGCGGGTCAACTCGTACAACCGACCGAGCGCTTCGCCGCTGCCCGTCGCCGCCAGCTCGACGACGCTACCCAGAAGGGGAGTATCGACGCCGAGCTCTCTGGCTGCCCGCTTCAGTCGCCCATACACTTCGTCCCCCGCGCTGATGCTGTCGAGCAGCATCCGAGTGGACGCAAGCTCGCGGGCGTCCGACTGGTACAGCGCCTCGGCGATCACCGCTCGGACTGCGGGGTCCTTCTCGGTGCGCCAACTGGTGCGAAGAAAGGGGCCGTTGCGCTTGTCGGCCTTGAGCGCGAGCGCTCCGTAGGTTCTCATCCGCGACTTCAGCTCTTCCATCGGCCCCACGACAGAGGTGGGATTGAGCGACGCGAGCGCGCTCGAGGGACCTCCGGTGCTGCCAGTCGCTGCCACCGCTCCGCCGACGGCATCGATGTGCTGCAACACCGTGCTGACGCGACCAGGAAAGTCGTTGACCAGCACCGAGAATACGAACCGTTCACCACTCACTCCTTGCACATACCCAGACAGCGCTGAGACATTTTCCAAGGTGCCGGTCTTCGCGCGCAGGCGCCAGACGGCGTCGGTGCCTTCGAACCGGTACTTGATGGTGCCGTCTTTCCCCGCGATTCCGAGTGAGCTCATGAACTCAGGTGCAAGCGGGAATCGATCCCACATGTACTTGAGCAGCACGTTGTGTTGCGCGGCGGAGAAGCGGTTGGTGTCATTGAGGCCTGAGCCATTGCGCATCACATAGCTGCCCCGTCGCATCCCGACGTCGCGCTCGAGAAACTCTTCGACCACCTCAATGCCACGGGTGGTGCTGCCCGGAGG
>JANOHG010000376.1:0-1821 GCA_031406375.1 Archangiaceae bacterium
CCGGGAGCCGCTGGCTGCTTTTCAGCCGCGTTCTCGACAGCTCGCCATGCTTGGCCCCTACCTACCGTCAGCTCACACTACCGGTAGTGACTCCCTGATTCTTCCCGATACCCCAATTGCGCTGTTCACCGATCGCGGGCCGCTGCGATCCGGCCAGCAGCTGAGGGTGTTGCTGGTGACGCCGCTGTCAGGTGGCCACGCGCTGTTGTCGTTGGAGAGCGAGAAGATTCACCTCGCCAAGGGCATCGAGCTCAGCGGCAGGGCGCGCTTCATCGAGCTGCCCTTGACGGCCGAGATGGCGCCCAACTGTTGGCTGCAGGTTTCACGCATCGAGAGCCTCAATCACTACCAGACGAACGTTCCCATTCGCGTCCTTGGCGCCGAGAACGAACTCGACGTTCGGGTGAAGTTCGATCGCGAGCTGACCGAACCAGGTACTTCCACCACCGCAACGGTAACTGTTGCCGGGAATGCGCCGAAGGGGGCCCCAACCGAGACAGCGATCACCTTCGTGGACGAAGCGCTGCTGGCGCTCGAGCCCGAGAACACGGGCTTCATCGATTACTTCGGGCGCAAACCACGCCGGCTGTCGGTGCAGACCTCGTCGACGCTGAACCAGCGCGGGTACCGCCCGCGGCCGGTGAAGCAGACCCCACAGCCGATTGTCGCGAGCCCCAAGCCCGAGGACCAGGCCCCGTCAGAAGCCGAGAAGAAGACCATGGAATCGATGGCGGATCTTGCGAGCAGCGCGGGGCCACCTGCACCAACTGCCTCGCCGCAGCCCGCGCGCAGTGCGATGGGGAAAGACTCACCCGCGAAGAGCGCGAAAGAGGAGGCGCCATCTTCGGAGGACGATGCACAGGCGTCCAAGCCAACTGCGGCAGGCTTCGGCGCACCCGTCAAGGTGCGCTCGGACTTCGGCACGTCAGCGGGATGGTTCGCGGCGGTGACCGGAAAAGTCGGGACGGGCGTCGAGGCCACCGCGAAGCTCACCGACTCGCTCACCACCTGGCGCGCGATCGCGACCGTGGTCACCGATGGCTCACACCTGGGCGTGGGTCGGGCGACGATTCGCACCGAACGCCCGCTGATGGTGCGATTGCAGACGCCGCGTTTCTTCACCGAAAGAGACGAAGTGACGCTGTCGGCGATCATCACCAGCCGGCTTGGTGCGGTCGCGCAGATAGAAGTCGCGATCGGCGCGCCCGGACTCAAGCCGCTGGGCGTGCCGCGAAAAATCCTCAGTGTCGAGCCCGGAAAAGACGTGCGCTTCGACGTTCGCTTTACCGTCATCGACCCAGGGGAACTGAAGGTGAAAGCCGTCGCGAAGGGCGCTGGCAAGGCCGACGCGATGGAGTTGACGCTGCCATCGGTGGTGCACGGTTCGGCCCAGCGCGCCTTCTTCGCTGGTCGCCTCGCCGACAAGTTCAGCTTCGAGGTGTACGTGCCGGAAAAGCGAAAGCCCGCGCTGACGAAGCTCGAGCTGCAGTTGTCTCCCTCGTTGTTGGCGGTGATGTTCGATGGCCTGCCCTATCTCGCGCAGTACCCCTATGGTTGCGTCGAGCAGACGTTGTCGCGCTTCGTGCCGGCAGCCATCGCCGCACGGACGGTGAGAGACCTGGGTCTGCCTGCGAGCCGGGTGCCTGAGAACCTCGACGACATGGTTCAGGCCGGGCTCAAGCGGCTGTACAGCTTTCAACATGGCGATGGTGGCTGGGGCTGGTGGGAATCCGACACCACCAACAAGTGGATGAGCGCGTACGCAGTGTACGGTTTGTCGCTTGGGAAAGAAGCGGGGCTGGCGGTCGATGGCGCGGGCGC
>JANOHG010000386.1:0-3014 GCA_031406375.1 Archangiaceae bacterium
AACCGTTGCAGCAGCCAGCAGGGAAACAACAACAATGGCTTTCCGGAGGTTCATGGTTGGCCTTCCGCCGTTTGATCGGGTGAGCATCGCGACGACGTAGAGCAACCGTTGCGCCAAGCTCAAAAGCCCACTTACGTCTGTCAATACTCGTGCAGCTCAACCAGTACTTCGAGGCAATTCAATGTCTTGGGAACTTCTTGAAGGTCGCCTGGTAAGCGTTGCACCTTCACAATGGAGTGGATCTGCTCCACTTCCAGTTGCCCTCTGCAGGTATCACTTTGGCTCGAGCCCCCGGCGGCCAAGCTCGGCCAAGAGAATGCGGGCCTCAGCCTTGAGCCGGGTGAAGTTGGAGTACATCCCATCGGGTTTCGTCCCCGGCATCGACTTGAGCTGGTCTCGAATCGTTTCCATCGTGTTGCCAATCTCATCCATTCGAGAGGTGAGCTCTTGGTCGCCTGAGAACAGAATGTTGAGCAACTCGTGGATTTCGACCTTACCTTCGAGCGCGCGCTCGAGCTGTCTGAAGGACGCTCGCCTTGGGTCTTGCGTCGCGCGATCGACAGCGTCGATCACCGTGCGTGCAGCCGTGAGCAACCCATCGACCGCGGTCGCCTTTCGCATCCGTTCGAACCCTTCAATCAACTCGGCCAGCAACGGCGCGGTGGCGGGCCGGCCTGGTGGACTGAAGGCCGTCACCAGCCAAGCATCGATGCCATCGCCGCCAGCCTGTTCGACCGCCTGGCGCAGCACTGGCAGCCATTGCGCGCGGATCATCTCGAAGACTGCCGCAACCGACCCATCTGGTTTGGCGCTGTCGACCAGCGCACCGAGCGAATTAAGTATCTCGTCGCGGCTCATCGTCACCCGAGGAACAAATGCTCGTTCGCGCCAGGCGCCCTGCGAAACCTCGGGAGCCGTTTCTCCTTTGATTTTCTTAAGGGTCCCGGTGGTACCGCCGAGATTTTCACCGAGCGCGCGTTTGCTTTCGTCAGGCTCGATGAATTTGTCGCGCCGACTCGACTGAGGTTCAGGCTTCTTCACACCGACCGCAGGCGTGCCGTGCTCTGCTTCGTCGCCTGGCTTTGACCCCATTTGTGCACATTCGAGTGTACTACGCCGCCATGCGGCGGGAACGCGCGCGAAAGAAACGTTGCAACGCACCCGCGTAGTCTTCGCCCGCTTTCAGTTCGACGTGATCGAGTTGGAGTTTTCGGAAAGTCCGCGTGCGCTCGGCGCGGCGCCTTTCCATCAACTGTCGAAAGCGGCCGCGCACCCGCGGGTCCGACGTGTCGACCAACCAACGCTGGCCTGTCTCGGCGTCCTCAAGATCCACCAGACCGAGCGCAGGGAAGTCGACTTCGAACGGATCCGAAAGCACCACCGGAACCAGATCGTGACGGCGCGAGACGATGCGCAAGCCCTGGTCGTAGTCGCTGGTGAGGAAGTCGCTGATCAGAAACGTGACGGCTTTTCGCTTGGCGATCCTCGAGAGGTAGTCGAGGCCCACATTGATGTTGGTCCCCTTGCCTGCTGGCTTGAAGCTGAGGATGTCGCTGACCACCCGCAACACGTGTTTCTTACCCTTGCGGGGAGGAACAACCTTCTCGACCCGATCTGAAAAAAGAATCAAGCCAACCCGATCGTTGTTCGCGATCGCCGAGAACGCAATCTGCGCGGCGACCTCAGCGGCCATTTCGGCCTTCGACCGTTCCTTCGAGCCGAACTCTTTCGACGCGGAGACATCGACGATCAACATCACCGTCAATTCTCGCTCTTCGGTGAACACCTTGACGTAGGTGTCGTTCATTCGCGCAGTGACGTTCCAATCGATGGTCCGAACTTCGTCGCCCGGCTGGTATTGACGAACCTCGGAGAACGCCATTCCCCGGCCTTTGAAGACCGAATGGTACTGGCCGGCGAGCATGTCTGAGACCACCTTGCGGGTGGCGATCTCGAGCCTTCGGATGCGCTTGATCAGCTCTTTGGGCAGCATCGACGCGACCTTGCGAATGGCTTAAGGAACTTCGACCTTGTCGAAAATGCGCTGAATAATGCGCTCGGGCGACTGCTCTTCTGCCTCGGCCTCGTATGACAGCGAGATGCGATGGCGCAACACGTCGAAGCCGATCGCCTTCACGTCTTCAGGAGTGACAAACCCTCGGTGGCGCAAGAACGCGTGAGCGCGAGCGGCCTGGGTGAGTGACAGGGTGGCGCGTGGGCTTGCTCCATACTGGATGAAGTCCGACAGATCTTTCAGGCCGTACTTGGCGGGCTCACGGGTCGCGAACACGATGTTGAGGATGTAGTCCTTCACTTTCTCGTCAATGTAGATCTTGTGCATCACGCCGCGCGCATTCGAGATGTGCTCGGGAGTAATCACCTTCATCGCCTTCGGAGGTCCGTCGCCCGACATCCGATCCATGATCGTTCGTTCTTCGTCGCGGGTCGGGTACCCCACCTTCACCTTCAGCATGAAGCGGTCGACCTGTGCTTCAGGCAGCGGGTAGGTGCCTTCCTGCTCAATCGGGTTCTGAGTCGCCAACACCAGAAACGGCGTCGGCAGCGGGAAGGTGTTGTTGCCGATGGTGACTTGGCGTTCTTGCATCGCCTCAAGCAACGCCGACTGAACTTTGGCGGGGGCACGGTTGATTTCGTCAGCGAGGATGATGTTCGCGAATATGGGCCCTTTGCGGACGGCGAAGCTGCTCGTCTGCTGGTTGTAGATAACCGTTCCAATCAAATCGGCCGGGAGCAGATCGGGGGTGAACTGGATCCGCTGAAACGCGGCGCTGATGGCATCAGCGAACGTTCGAACAGTCAGCGTCTTCGCGGTCTCATCCAGAATGCGCCGGGCAACATACTTGCCGGTGTTCAACCACTCCGAGGTGCTGCCATTGTCAAGGAGTTGCAGACCGGGACGACCGGTCAATTCGGTGCATTGGGTCTTGAGGTCGGTATCGAGGACGGCTTCCTCAAGATCGTTGCAACCATAGACGACACACCAGCTCGTCGAG
>JANOHG010000395.1:0-5914 GCA_031406375.1 Archangiaceae bacterium
TCCCGATATTGCCCGACCAGCCCGCGGGTGTTGTAGGCGTCTGCTTCGCAGGTGACCGACTGGCCACGGAGGTTGACGAGCTGCTTCTCGATTTCGCTGTCGAGCTGGGTGGGACTGGGCGACAGGGTGAGGATTAGGTCATTGGCGCGACTGACCCGCAGCGCGTTCGCAACCCCAGGATACCGGTCGTTGTAGCTCTCGATGCCGTACGCGATGGAAGGCACCGGGTTGGTTGGCTTCATCTGCCCGACAATCTCGGTCGCGGTCGATGAGCCACGCGCCGCGCTGCCGTTGGGCTCTTTCCCGGTGAGGAAGTACCGGAAGCCGACTTCGTGCGCCACCGTCGTCATGTTGATGCCGCGAATCACGCACATCTGGTCGTAATGTTCTGCCAGGCGCCCAATCGCCGGCCCGAATTTGATGTTGCTCGGCCCGGCGCCCGCGCGCTCATTCGGAGTCACCACCGTGGTCGGGAAACTGGCGTCATTCGCCAGCAGGCTGTACCCGGGAAGAATGCGCGTCTCGGACACACGGTCGGGCGTGAAGATGTTTGGGTCTCGCGGGTCCAGCGAAAGCAGCACGTCCCAACCGCCGCTGAAGTAGAGGAACACGAAACAGCGATCTGCTGGCGCGAGGTTGGCCGCCTGCGCGAAGGCCCGAAAAGGAAGCGCACCCAGAATCGACGCGCCGCCAAACGCCGCGCTGGCTTTGAGGAAGTTGCGACGCTCCAGGTTGAGCTGGTCTTTTTTCATGGTCGGTCGCTCGGTCAGTAGGTGATGAAACGGGGGTCGGTCATCATCGCGATGCAGATGGCTCCCCACGCTTCGCGCTTCTTGTTCGTCAGTTGAGCCCGTGCGGCCATGGTGGAGAAGCTGGTCGCCCAGGTGTCGAGTTCTGTGCCCGCCAGCGGCTGACCCCAAATCCGCGTCGACAGGTAGACGAGATTCTTCTTCGCCGTCGCGGCGTCGATCTTCGAAAGGTCGGTGATGCTCGCGGGCACTTCGGGCGACAACACGCGATCTGCCGCGTTTGGAACGGTGAGATCGGCCGCGGCAGTCAATGTACAGACCTCGCGCGCGCCGTCTTCGAGGAACTTGGCGAACACCAGGTTCGGCTCAGTCGACTCGGCGTTGACGAGCGCGAAGTCGGCCTTGCCCAGCGAAGCGGCCAGGGTGTCTATCTGGCTCCACTGCCGACCCGTCACAGTGAGGATGCTCGCCTTCAACTGCGCGACGGTAATGCGCCGGGGAGCACGCCCGACGTGGCCACCCTGCAACTCGGGATCCGGCAGCGCGACGATGGGAGGATGGTTGCTCATGTCGACCGGATTGAGGGTGCCAGGTCGTGGCGGTGGCGCGGCAGGCTTGCTGGTACAGGCGGACGAAACGGCGATCGCTGCCAACAGCCCGAAGGTTGAAGTGCGCATCAATCAATCCTCCGGTAGGCGTCGCTCGTCACCACTTGCTGGATGAGTGCCTTGAGGTTGTGGCGATCCTTCACGAAGAGTTCGACCATCGCCTTCAGGTACAGGTCTTCTTCCTGCCTCGACATCGGCCTGCCGTTGAATTCCTGCCACACGCGCTTGACCGTGCAACGCTCGAGGTCTCCTGTCTGCAACATCCGTTCGACGAGCAGCTTGGGGCCCCCGACGATGTTCGGTTCCTCCTCATGGGTCCGGTAGAGGTACGTCTTGAGCAGACCCAACGAGTTTGCACCGTCGCCATCGTACGCCTGCATCACGTAGTTGCCACACTCGCCATCGCAGTTGGTGTTACCCGCCAGCGCGCAGTCGCGACACTTGGCATCGAATTTCGGAAAGATGTCGGGGGTGAGAAACTGCGCGTTGCGTTCTCCATACCGCCCCCAGTGGGCGCCGGTGGGCTCGATGGTCGCGTGGCAGTAGTTGCAGCCGCAGCGCTTGGCGAGGTTGTTCTCGCGGTTGCAACCGTCTTCTGGATCCGGCGCCACCGCGTCAGCGGGAGGAACGAAGCTCTTGCAGAGAAAGGCCTCGAAAAACTGGGCCACCCGCGCGCGGTACGTCGGGAACCGGTAGAGAAAACCCGGCGTGGTGAGAATGCCGGACGCGTTCTCGGCGCGAATGTACTCAGTAAACTGGGTAGGGTCTGCGGTGTACGGAAGGGCGGGAATCACCGCTTTGTCGGCCGGAAGAGTGATTGCCAGAACGCCAACCCCCTGGCTGTTTTGGTACAGCGAGGAAAGCGGACCATTGATGAAGCTTCGCCGCGTCGACAGAATGCTGAAGTAGTCCTCGTCGCGGCGCAGTACCGAGTCGGCGATCAACAGCGGCTCTTCGTTGATTGCCGCGATTCGAGCAATGTGCACCGCTTGGTTGCCGCTTTCACATCGGCGGAACTTTGCTCCACAACCACACGAGCGGTCGGTGATGAACCCCGCCGATTCGCACGACGTCATCGTCGCCGGGTTGACCGCGCGCTGCTGGGCTTCAATCGCACACGAGGCAACCTGCGCAGCGCCGCTCACATCCCAAAAAGGCGCATCGGCCATCACCCAGCCTTCTCGTTGAACGCAGCCACGCGCAGGAAGGTACGAGCCGCGAACGCCGTTGCGCAGGTTGAGCGTCAGGCTGCACTTGTCGAGTTGGGTGTACACCGGGTTGGCAGGAGCGTTCGGGTACGCGAAACCCGTCACCCGCCCGTTGATGTCCAGAATCTCTTGGGTGAGAACCATCGTCGCGGGCTTGGCGGGATCCGGAACACATTTGAACGGGTTCAGGTTGCCCGCCACCCGCCGCATGTCGCAAAAATTTAGGTACTTGTCTTCAAGCAGCCCAGCCGTCACTGCCTGGCTACAGCTGGTCGCGCCGGCAATCGGCGTACAGGCGAAGATGGCGAGGTCGTAGTCGACGCTCACCGGAAGCGGCACCCCGTTGACGTCGCGGCACTGCTTGCTTGCGGCGGGCCCTTCAACCTGAGGGTCCTGCTGAAGCAGCGGATTCTTGCAGTCATCCTGCGGGATAAAGTGGTCACACCCCTGCCCGAGGCGGCCGCGCAGCGCCTGCGTCGGGTTGCCGCGCTGCTCGAGTGGCTTCGCGCCGTCGGTGGTTTCGGCGAGTCGGGTGTCTGCGTTGTTGTAGACGCTGGCAGTCACGTTCGAGCGGAACAGCGCGCGGTGGTAGGTCTTCATCCGGCCGTAAAACTCTTCGCGTCCCATCAGCTCTTTGATGTCGGTTTCGGCGACCACGCCTTTGGCGACCATGGCGCGGTACTCGGCAATCGTCGGAGGGCGGCCCAAAAGGTCTAAATAGAGCTGACGAAGCTGCCGCTCGAGCGGTACGCGCCGCATCGGCTCACAGGTGTTGGTCTGCGCGAATGCCACTGTCGACAACAACAAAGCGCTTGCGCAGAGGAAACGGCTCAGGTGGAGCATGGTTCACCTCGTGCTGAAAACGGCGGAGAACGGTTCGAGTTTGGGCCTGCCGAAACGCGAGCTGCAAGGTGCGACTTCAGCGGTCAGGTAAGTCTGCTGCCTACGACCGCCAAAAGCGCCGAGGCGCCGGGGGTGGAAGTGGGTACGACTGGCTGCAGGCGACATCGAGGAAGGTGGTCTTCTTCCGGGTAATGACCGCCCTCAAGACGTTCACTGCGCAACGCGTACCGAATTCCCGCCAGATGAGCGGAAGATTCTTCAACACGTCTTTCCCGGTGATGACTCCCTGCATTCTCGAACTCCCGAGCGCGAAGGGTTGGGCTTTTGCTCCGGTTGTTGATGAAAGGCAAGCTGGGCACCCCACATGCATCTCTATTCGGACATCGCGCTGCTCACGGACGAAGGTCGCTCTTTCGTGCTGGCGACAGTCATCGAGACGCAAGGCAGCACACCGCAGAAGCCTGGCTCGAAGATGCTGGTGCTCGAGCGGGGCGAGACGCGAGGCACCGTCGGTGGCGGCGCCATCGAGAAGCAAATCATCGAGGCGGCGGTGTTGTTGCTAGGCGATGCAGACGCACAAACGAAGACCATCGAAACCCATCTGACCCACGACCTGGGGATGTGCTGCGGCGGACGGATGCGGGTTTTCCTCGAGAAGCACGCCGCGGCCGCGCGCCTCTTCGTCTTCGGCGCAGGGCATGTCGCCAAAGAGCTTGCGAACCTCGCCCACCACGTCGGCTTCAAGGTCGAGGTCATCGACGAAAGACCCGAGTGGGCCCAGCCTGAGCGGTTTCGAGACGTGAAGCTCACCCTGCGGCCACCTGCAGAAATCGCGCGGGGGCTGGCCGGTGGAGCTGACTGCTACTTCTGCATCACGACGCACGATCATCCGCTCGATCAGGCCTGCCTCGAGGCGCTGCTGCGAAAGCCATCTGCCTACCTAGGAGTCATTGGCAGCCGCCGCAAAGCCGAACGGTTCAAGATGCGGCTCAAAGCAGCTGGGTACACCGACGCCGAGCTTTCGAAGCTGAAGAGCCCAATGGGCGTGCCGATTCACGCGCTGACTCCTGCTGAAATCGCGGTGAGCATCGTGGGCGAGTTGATTCTCGCGCGTCGCGAACGCACCCGCTAAACGCCGCGAAGAGTCTTCTTCATCGCGAGCGCATCAACGTTCGGGCTGCAAAAACGAGCTCGGGCAGATAGACAGCGGCCATGAACCGACTGCCTGCCTGTGCCGCGTTGATGCTCGCCGCCTGTGCCACGTCGTCCTCCACCAAGGGCGAAAGCACAGAGCCAGTGGTCGAAAGGATGAAGATCGCCAACATCAGCCACTTCGATGTGGGCAGCTGTGTGGCTCCGGCGCCGACCTTGCCTGACCCGCTCAACATGGAAGGAGTCGTCGGTGCGCTGGTTCTCGCGCGACCCAGCGTGCTCGAGTGTTTCGTCGATCCAAAGAATCGTGGACCCGAAGGCGATGCGGGCGCCGCGGTCAAGGCGAACGTCGGCGAAACAGGCGCCACCTACGAGGTGACGGGCACCAACCTCAGCCCCAGCGGAATTGCCTGCGTTGAGACAGCGCTCAAACGACTGCCGTTCAAACCGAGCGCGAAGGGCGCACCGGTAGTGACGGGCGCCGCCGACTTCCGACACGGCGCCAACAGCCCATCGGTGACACTCGGGCTCAACGCCGCTTCTGACGTGGCGGCTGCGATTCGCCTCGCGATGCCGCTGTGGTGCGACTGCTGGACTCCCTTGGGTACGCTTCCTCCGCCTTCGATGAAAGCGAAGTTCAAGCTGGTTCCTTCCAAGCCAGCCGAGCTGACGTTTGACCCGACGACCGACGCTGCGGCGACTGCATTGATTGCCTGTGTGACTCCGAAGCTCACCGCGCTCGCGTTGGTTGGAGGGCCCAACGAGCTGACGGTCGGCTTCCCCTTCCTTTTGGTGAATTCGATGGCGGCGCAGGAAAGCGCGGATGCCCAGCCCGAACTGCAGTTCATTCAACTCGACCTGATTCGAGCGCAGCGCGCGGCCGACGTCGCGGCGAAGATTGGCGCCCGAACCAACGCGCTGAAGACCTACGACGCATTGGTCGCCACCTACAAGGCCAAGCCCGACTTCCGACTCATCAAGGACCTGCGAGAGAAGTGTGCCGCGATGGTGAAGAGTGATGACGACTGGATTGCCACCTTGAAGAGCCAAGGGGAAGTCGACACCCGCAGCCACGCGCTCGCTCTGACGCTGAAGTCGAAGGACGCCCGGTGGACGGAAACCGAGGCGGCGGCTCAGGCGCAGGTCACCGCGTCTGCCAACGACGTGAAGAAAGCCGACGAGGTGCGCGCCGCTGACCTGGCGGTGTGCCCGAAAGAGCGGAAATGACGGCGATGGAATCCGGACTGGGTTCCGACAAGCGCTTCTTCGTCTTCAACGCGCTGCTGTCTTCCGCTGCGCTGGGGTTCCTTGCCTGGCTGCTGCTGCTGCGGGGCGGCTCACCGAGCGCGGGAAT
>JANOHG010001152.1:0-1404 GCA_031406375.1 Archangiaceae bacterium
CAGGGGCCGAGCCGTGAATCGGCTCGTACAAGCCCAGTCGACCCTCGCCCAGTGAGGCCGACGGGAGCATTCCAATCGAGCCTGCGAGCATCGACGCCTCATCCGAAAGGATGTCGCCAAACATGTTCTCGGTGACAATCACGTCGAACGCGCTTGGCTTTCGAATCAAGTGCATCGCGCACGCATCGACCAGCATGTGCTCGAGCTGAACGTCGGGAAACTCGAGCTGCACCACCCGGGTGGTGACTTCGCGCCACAAGCGCGACGTCTCGAGCACGTTGGCCTTGTCCACCGAGACGAGCCGCTTCTTTCGCGCCTGCGCCAGCTTTGCGGCGACCCGCACCACCCGCTCAACCTCGACCACGGTGTAGACGCACAAGTCGCTGGCGCGCTCTGCTTCCCGCTTCTTCTCACCGAAGTAGCTGCCTCCAATCAGCTCGCGCACCAACAGCAGGTCGACGCCCCTAAGAACGTGGGGCCGAAACGGCGACGCGTCGAACAGCTGCGGATGCGGCGTGACCGGGCGCAGGTTGGCGAACAGCCCGAGCTCTTTGCGCAAGCGCAGCAGACCCTGCTCTGGGCGAATCGGCGAGGGTGGACCCCACTTCGGCCCTCCCACCGCGCCCAACAACACCGCCTCAGACCGTCGGCACAGTTCGAGCGTCGCCGGCGGCAAGGGGTCTCCTGTTTCGTCGATCGCAATCCCTCCCACCTGCGCGTCGCTGCACTGCAGTTCATGGCCATAGTGCTCGCCGATCGCCTCGAGCACGCGCACTGCTTCCGCCACCACTTCAGGCCCGATTCCATCGCCCGCCAGCACTGCGATGCGGGCCTTCATGGCAACTTCTCTTCGTAGTCAGCGATGGCGTCGCCCTGCGACAACAGGTAGCTGATTTCATCGTTGCCAGTGAGCAAGCAGTAGCGCGCAAAAGGATCGATCGGAAACCTCACCGACTGCCCGTTGGGAAATGTCAGCAATTGCGTCTCGAGGTTGATGGTCATTTCTTCGCCCGGTTGTCCCAGCAGCTGTCTGTGCACCGCAGGCTCGACGATGATTGGCAATAATCCGTTCTTCACTGCATTACTGCGGAAGATGTCTGCGATTGATGCGCTGACGACCGCCCGAAACCCGTAATCGACCAACGCCCAAGGGGCGTGCTCGCGCGAGGAACCACACCCGAAGTTCTCACCTGCGACTAGAATCTGAGCGCCTTCGGCCTCGGATCGATTGAGCACGAAATCGGGTCGGGGTACGCCGCCGTCGTCGTAGCGCCAGTCGGCGAACAGCGCTCGCCCTAGCTTCTTCTTGTCAGTCACCTTCAAGAACCGCGCGGGGATGATCTGATCGGTGTCGATGTTGCGCGCGGGCATCACCACCGTTCGCGAGCTGAACTGCGTGATTCG
>JANOHG010000416.1:0-3506 GCA_031406375.1 Archangiaceae bacterium
AGGATGCGTGTGCCGGTGACGCCCAGGGCAAGGTTCGCCCAAACGACGAAGGCCGCGATCATCAACGGCACTCCAATGAGCATGAACGGCTGCCGCTTCCATTCGCGCGAATCGAAGTACACCCGCGTCCAGGTCGAGATCAGATGTGGCCCGTTCGAAACGACCGCGACCGCCGCGAGAATGTAGAACCCGTTGACCTTGAAGACCGCGGCTGCGAGCCAGGCGACAAACACCACCGACACGCTCAGGAAGAAAAAGAGGAAGTCTTTCGTGGGCGACACGATGAAGATTGATGAGGGTGCAGCTGCGATGCGAGGCGTACTCATTTAGTCATCGTTTCCTATATCAAGGCTTCGATGATTCCTATTCGGCTGGTCTTGCTGCGGCCGCGCAACGCAGACAACCTCGGCGCCATCGCCCGCGCAATGAAGAACTTTGGCCTCACCGACTGGCGCGTGGTCTCGCCAAACCCCGAATTGCTCGAGGCGCCAGGAATGCATCGACTGGCGGTGAAGTCGGGCGAGCTGCTGGAAACTGTGCAGCGGGTCGAGACCCTGGCTGAAGCGATCGCCGACTGCAGTTGGGTGGTAGGGACAACGATGCGGCACCTGGACGGGCGCCGTCGCCTGTTTCCTGAGGATGTGGCACGCGAAGGAATCGCCCGCGGCGAAAAGTTCGCCATCGTTTTCGGCGACGAACGAAGCGGGCTGACGAACGACGACCTGGCCCAGTGCCACGCGCTGTCCGTCATTCCCACCGCGGAAGAACAACCCTCATTGAACCTTTCGCAAGCGGTGGTGGTGTATGCGCAGGCGGTTTTCTCGGCGCAGCGCTCGGCGGATTCGTTCGGCAAGCGTGCCCCGTCACCTGCCCTCGCCGATGACGCGTCGCTGCGGGCGTTGAAGACCGCGCTGGATCAAACCCTGACCGCCTCCGGCTTTCTGCACGACGATGGCGGCAGCGCCTTAGACGGACTGATGGCGACGCTGGTGCGGGCGCACCCAACCCGAAAGGAAGCCGCGCTGTGGATGGCGGCGCTGAAGTCTCAAACCAAGGCGCTGACCCGGGACTGAGCCTGGCAATCAAGCGCGCCCGCGGGAAAAGAGTCACTGCGACTTGTTTGCCCAATCGACCTGAACCGGCAAGTCGCCTTGCCTTTGGCGCGCGTGTGCGGGATACGCGGCGCCTTCAGTTTTGGCCCTTCAGTGGGTACATAAAGAGGAGGTGAATAGGCTCAATGACGACCATTCGCGTCAAGGACGGCGAGTCGATCGAAGGAGCGCTCAAGCGCTTCAAGAAGGCCACCGAGAAGGCAGGCATTCTCTCCGAGATTCGTAAGCGTGAACACTACGAGAAGCCTTCGGTAAAGAAGAAGAAGAAGGCGCTCGCGGCAAAGAAGCGCGCAGTGAAGAAGCTTCGGAAGAACTTCTAGTCGGCTTGCTGGCGTTCGTCCAAGCGACGCACGTCTGCGACCTAGGGGAGGTTGGCGTCGTCTGCCAGCCTCCCGTTTCATTCATTGATGCTCACGACAAACCCGGAGAAACCGAAACATGGCCACCCTCAAAGAGCGCATCGATGCCGACCTGAAGGACGCAATGCGAGCGAGGGACGAGCTCAAGGTTTCGACGCTGCGGATGATGAAAAGCACGATCAAGTACAAAGAAGTCGAGCCTGGCGCATCGCTGCTCGATGACGCTTCGATCCTCGGGGTGTTGGCGACGCTGGTGAAGCAGCGCCGCGAGTCAATCGAACAGTTCCGTGCAGGCAAGCGCGACGATCTGGCCGACAAGGAAGAAAAAGAAATCGCGGTGATCCAGCTGTACATGCCTGCGCAGCTGACCGCCGCCGAGCTTTCTGCCGAGATTGCCACCGCGATTGCCGAGGCAAAGGCCACCAGCGCTAAAGACATGGGTGCGGTGATGAAGGTCGCCTCGCCGCGGCTGAAGGGAAAGGCTGAAGGAAAGGCCATCTCTGACGAAGTAAAAGCCCAGCTCGCGAAGCTGTAGTTAGTGCAAGCCTCGCTGTGATTCCCGATTCAAAGATCGACGAGATCCGCGAACGGATCGATCTCGTCGCGCTGATGGGACGCCACGGGGTAGAGCTGAAGAAATCGGGACGCAGCTTCAAAGGCTGCTGTCCGTTTCACCAGGAGAAGACCCCTTCGTTTCACGTCTGGCCCGAAGAGCGCCGTTTCAAGTGTTTCGGGTGCCAGGCCGGCGGCGACGCGTTCAGCTTCCTTCAGCGCCTGTTTGGGAAGCCCTTCCTCGACACGGTGCGCGACCTCGCGAAGGACGCGGGGGTTGATCTCGAAGAGTCCGTTGATCCGGGCATCAAGGAGAAAGCGCAGATCAAGGACGCGACCGACGTGGCCGCCGAGCATTTCAAGTCACGGCTGTGGGACCCCGTGGCGGGCAAACGTGCGCGCGAATACCTGCTGACCCGGGCAGTCACCGAAGATGTCGCACGGGGCTTTGGGCTCGGTTGGGCACCGTTGGCGTGGACTGAGCTGGCCGACAAGCTGCGCGAGCGGGGGTTGATCGCTGCGGCCGAAAAGGCGGGGTTGGTGTCGCTGCGGCAGCGGGGCGATGGCCACTACGACATGTTTCGCGGTCGATTGATCATCCCCATTCGTTCGCCAGAAGGGCGCACGATTGCGTTTGGCGGGCGCCTTCTAGAAGGTGACGACGGGCCCAAGTACCTCAACTCGCGCGAGTCGAAGCTCTACAACAAGAGCGAAACGCTTTACGGCCTGGATCAAGCGCGGGACGAGATCCGCAAGAAGAAGAGCGTCGTGCTGTGCGAAGGGTACTTCGACTGCATCGGGCTGCATCAGGCGGGCGTGAAGCAGGCGGTGGCGTTGTGCTCGACCGCGCTGACCGCAGGGCACATGACGGCGCTGGCACGCGCCGAGGCCAAAGAGCTGGTGTTGTTGCTCGACGGTGACGACGCGGGGCGCAAAGGCGTCGAACGATTGGCGGGCCCGATTCTCGCGGCGGGCGGTGCCGCACGCGTGGCCGCGCTGCCCGACGGCGAAGACCCAGACACCTGGGCGCGCAAAGTGGGCGCCGAGGCTGTGCAGAAGTTGATCGAGAAGGCGCCGACACTCACCGAATGGCTGTTCAAGACGGTGCTCCCACAAGGGCCTACATCGACCTTCGAGGCCAAGATGGGCGCACTCGAGCGAATCAGACCGATCGCCGCGGGGTTGCCGGTGGGGCTGATGCGATCGGCATTCTTCGGCGCTTTGTCTGGGCAAATGGGATTGCCAAGCTCAGAGCTCGAGTCCGCACTGAAGGGGAAGCTGGGGGCAGTGGTGAAGGCCGCGCCCAAGCCCGCGCCAGGCCTCGAGGAAAAGCCTCCGGACCCTTGGGAGTCGTTGTTCGCCGCGGCAGTGCTGCGCGACGTGCGCCTGCTGAGTAAGGACCAGTTCCGGGCTGCTGATGACCTGAAGCACACCGGCCTGCGGAACCTGATTGCAGCGCTTACCTCGGGCCACTCGCGGGAAG
>JANOHG010000489.1:0-10451 GCA_031406375.1 Archangiaceae bacterium
GGGCCGGCCGGTACGACTGCCCGGCAACCAATCTTTTCTTATTGTACATAAAGAACAGGTGGGCCGTGAAGGGAAAATACTAATAACAAATGTAACGGCAACGATGCTCAGCGGCAGGCGACGAAGGACGCGGGTGAAATCGCGGGTCTCAACGTTCGGCGAATCGTCAACGAGCCCACTGCGGCAGCGCTGGCGTACGGACTTGATCGCAAGAAAAACGAGAAGATCGCTGTCTATGACTTCGGCGGAGGCACCTTCGACATCTCGATTCTCGACATGGGCGAAGGAGCAGTCGAAGTGCTCGCCACCAATGGTGATACCCACCTCGGCGGCGACAACATCGATCTGCGGATCATGGACTGGCTGATTACCGAGTTCAAGAAGGACACCGGCCTGGACGTCTCGAAGGACAAGATGGTGATTCAGCGGCTGAAGGAAGCCTCTGAGAAAGCGAAGATCGAGCTGTCGAGCGTGATGGAGACGGACATCAACCTGCCGTTCCTCACCGCCGACGCAAGCGGGCCAAAGCACCTCAATGTCAAGCTCACCCGCGCCAAGTTCGAGGCGATGATTGATGATCTGATCGAACGATCGCTTGAGCCGTGCCGCAAGTGCATCAAGGATTCGGGCCTCGAGTTGTCGGCGATCAACGAGGTGATTCTCGTTGGCGGCATCACCCGCATTCCGCGCGTGATCGACGCAGTGAAGAAGCTGTTCAACAAAGAGCCCAATCGCACCGTGAACCCCGACGAAGTGGTCGCGGTCGGGGCGGCAGTTCAGGCCGGAGTGCTCTCTGGAGAAGTGAAGGACATTCTGCTGCTCGACGTGACGCCGCTTTCGCTTGGCGTCGAGACCATGGGAGGAGTCTTCACCCGGTTAATTGAACGCAACACCACGATTCCGACGCGCAAGTCAGAGGTGTTCTCGACGGCCGCCGACAGTCAATCGCAGGTCGAGATCCATGTGCTTCAGGGTGAGCGTGAGATGGCCAGCGACAACAAGAGCCTCGGCCGATTCCACCTCACAGGCATTCCTCCAGCCCCGCGTGGAGTGCCGCAGATCGAGGTCATCTACGACATCGACGCCAATGGCATTCTCAACGTCACCGCGAAAGACAAAGCGACCAGCAAGGAAGCGAAAGTCACCATCACCCACTCGTCGGGCTTGGCGAAAGACGAGGTCGAGAAGATGGTCAAGGATGCGCAGGCCAACGAAGTGGCCGACAAAGAAAGGCGCGCGCTGATCGAGGTGAAGAACAAGGCTGAGAACTTGAGCTACCAGATGGACAAGTTGCTGAAGGAGAACAAAGAGAAGATCAGCGCCGAGACCGCCACTGCCCTCGAGGGCGCGGTGAAAGAGCTCAACACCGTTCGAGAAGGTACCGACAAGGGCGCGATCGAAGCTGCGCTGAGCAAGCTCGAGCAGGTCAGTCACAAGGCAGCCGAGGAAATGTACAAGGCTGCCGGGGCAGCAGCAGGGGCAGCGGCAGGCGCGCAGCCGCCTGCGCCAGGCGCAGATGGATCAGCGCCCGGCAGCCAGGCGACTCCGAAGAAGGACGACGTCGTCGACGCCGAGTTCCGATCGAACTAGCGGTGCCAAAAGGGTAGGGCCGTAACCAAAGCCTCACGCCAGATCACCGGCGTGGGGCTTTTTCTCGTGTCAGCTGAAGGAACGCCACCACCAACGGTCGCGCTCTGAAGGTCATCCGCCGAGCTGAACCCGCAAGCGGATCCTCGACCTCCCGTTCGTGCGTCCGAGTTCGCGACAACCGCGCTGACTTCATGAAGCGGATTCCTGCAGTCGCCCCGGCCTTCGTCCGGTCAAGGCACGGTCGGAGTCGCTTGGCGTGTTTGACAAATCTATTCAGTATCTGATATTCACTGGCACGTATTAAATGTAGTCTATTAAGTATCGATAGGATGCGTGGCAGGGGCGTCACTTGGATATTCTTCGGCCGGAAGAGCTTGCGCGGATCGAACGGGACTACGCCTCAGGGGTTCCTGCGCGCGTGATCCTCGAAATCTTTCGCCCACGCGGGGTTCGCCTCTCTGAGGCGACCTTTCGGAAATACGTTCAGGCGGGCCTGTTGCCTCGTAGCCGGCGTGTTGGCCGAAAGGGTAAGCACCGAGGCAGTCAGGGCCTCTACCCGGTTGAAGCGGTGCGGCGAATCAACGCGATCAAGAAGATGATGGCCGAAGGTCAAACCCTTGAAGAGATCAAGCGGTCGTTCATCTTCTTCGCCAACCACATCGATCAACTCGAGCGTGAGCTAGGAGAAGTGCTCGATGGGTTTGCGTCTGAGCTGGCCGAGCGTACGTTTGCTGACCGCCAGCGCACTCAGCTGCAAGGTGAGCTGAAAGGGCTTCGAGAGCAGGCGACTGCGTTGGTTCGTTCAGTCGCACGATTCGGCAGTGCGGTTACGGCGCGGAAGACCCCTGGAGGTGAATTTGGCCTCGCGGGATGACGAAGATCTTTCTACCGGCGCGGCGTCGGTATTCAATGGAGGGGCAAACATGAACGAAGCCAAGGAAGAGGTTCCGCTGTTGAAAGCCGATGCCGCCGAGATCGATGAGCGCAGGCGCTCGAAGACGATGTCGCGCAAAGAGATGGCCCGAGATCTGCGCCGCCGACGTCTCGGAGGGCAGATTGACCCCGAAGAAGCGGATCTTCTGCGCGAGATCGAGAGCAGTCGCCCGAAGACGCGTGCTGACTGCGTCAACAGCCCACGGCCTTGCAACTTCGTATCGTGCAAATACAACCTCTACCTTGACGTGAATCCCGAGACGGGGAGCATCAAGCTCAACTTCCCCGACAAAGAGATCACCGAGCTCGAGTACACCTGCGCGCTCGACGTCGCCGAAAAGGGCGGGATCACCCTCGAAGAAGTGGGCGAAATCATGAACCTCACCCGAGAGCGCATTCGGCAGGTTGAGACCCGTGGCTTGCTGAAGGTTCGGGATGCCACTGAGGCTGAACCGCCGCGTGGTCCCGACGGGAAGCCGATTCCGAAAGTGAAGCGCTGAAGCGCAGGAGGTGTGATCCAAAGTTGTTGATCGCTGAAGGGTCATCGTAGGCGGCTGCGCCTGTTGGGAGATGTTCGATTTCTCGGCCCAGAAGTCGTCCCACCAGCTGTTGTGGCGAACGACCCGGAGCGCGAGCATCGGGTTGACGTTGTGCTCGCTCCACCATGCGCCCGGCAGCTTGATTCGCTTTTGGCTCAGAGTTCGGTGAAGCGCGATTCACCTTCACGCGCACCGACCGGCGCGCCGGGCCTGGACACGCGCGGGGGCATGGCCGCGAAGCAGCGTCAGGGTCTCGAGCCGCGCGGTCGCGGGTGGAGGTAGGGCCAGGCGGCGACGTCGTCCATCACTCGTCGACGTCCGTGCAGGTGGCGCCGCTGCCGCTGAATCCTTGCTTACAGGTGCAGGCGACGCTGCCGTTCGTCTCGAGGCAGGTCGCGTCGGTCGCCCATTTGGGCCGCCTGGCAAGACCCACGTCTTTGATTCAACGGATCGCTTCCACACCCGAGCGCAGGCGATTCGTTGACCCGTCACAGGGCGGTTGGTAACTACGAGCGGTGCTCGCGCTCCTGAGTGTTTCTGACAAGCGCGAACTGGTGCCTTTTGCTCAGGGCCTGGTTCGCCTCGGTTTCAAACTCCTTTCCACTGGCGGTACGCTCGACGCACTTAAAGCCGCGGGCGTACCAGCGACCAAAGTTTCCGAACACACCGGAAGCCCCGAGATTCTAGGGGGGCGCGTGAAGACACTGCATCCGAAGATCCACGGCGGGCTGTTGGGGCGTCCTTCTCTCGCGTCGGACCAAGCTGAGATGACGGCCAACGGGATCGAAGCGATCAGCGTTGTCGCTGTGAATCTCTACCCATTTCGCCAGACGGTTGCCAAAGGTGCCGCGGAACCCGAAGTGATTGAACAGATCGACATCGGAGGGCCCGCGATGCTGCGCGCTGCGGCGAAGAACTCGGCCCATGTGAGCGTGGTGGTGGATCCGAAGGATTATCTGGCGGTACTCCAAGAGCTCGAGCAAGACAACCAGGTGAGCCAACCCACCCGCCGCAGACTGATGCGAAAGGCCTTTGCGCACACCGCCGCATACGACGCGTCGATTTCTGCTTGGTTGAGCGAGCGCGACGGCGATCTTTTTCCCGACGAACTGTCGGTGGCGGTCGAGAAGGTGCAGCCTCTTCGCTACGGTGAAAATCCACATCAGCGTGGCGCGTTCTACCGCGAGCGGTTGACTGCAAAAGAGCCAACCGTCGCCTTCTCGGCGGTGCTTCAGGGCAAAGAGCTCTCGTACAACAACATTCTCGATCTCGATGCCGCGCTTGGGCTGGTGCTCGAGTTTCCCGAAGCTCCGTGCGCCGTGATCATCAAGCACAACACTCCGTGCGGAGTGGCCACCGATGCGCAGCTCGAAAAAGCCTACCGGGTCGCGCGCGCGGCAGATGAAGTGTCAGCCTTCGGCGGAATTGTCGCGTTCAACCGCGAAGTGGATGAAGCAACCGCCAAAGCGCTGGCTGAGACGTTTCTCGAGGCGGTGATTGCGCCGGGCTACTCGGTGCAGGCGCGTGAAGTGTTGATGGCGAAGAAAAATCTGCGGCTGCTTGACGCGGGTGCTTCACTCGCCAGCCCCCAGGCCCGACCGCGCGCTCAGCTGGATCTGCGCAGCGTCTCTGGCGGCATGTTGGTGATGGATCGCGACGCGATCGAGCCGGAAGCCGAGTGGAAGGTGGTGAGCAAGCGTTCGCCGAGCGCCGACGAGCTGAAAGCGCTGAAGTTCGCCTGGCGCGTCTGCAAGCACGTCAAGAGCAATGCGATCGTCTTTTCCAGCGCGACCGAATTGCTCGCGGCAGGCGGAGGGCAGACAAGCCGGGTGGATTCGGTGAAGATTGCCGCGGCGCGCGGAGGCGAGCGGTTGAAGGGCAGCGCAGTGGCATCGGACGCATTCTTTCCTTTTCGCGACGGGCTGGACGCCGCGGCCGCGGCAGGTGCGCGAAGTGTGGTGCAGCCTGGCGGATCGGTGCGAGATGCCGAGCTGATTGCCGCGGCGGATGAGCATGGGCTGGCAATGCTGTTCACCGGAGTGAGGCACTTTCGCCACTGACATGCGCATCGCCTGCGAGAAGTGTTCGGCCGCGTACGCGATCGACGACAAGTTCGTTACTCCCAAAGGAGTACGCGCACAGTGCCCGCGTTGCCGTCACCTCCAGACCGTAAAGAAGGGCGAGCCTCAGTCGTCTGAGATCGCAGAGATCTCCTCTGCTGATGCGAGGGCAGCCGTAGCGGCAGCGGCCGCGGCCGCGTCGAAGGATTCGCCGGCAACTGTTGCTGCCGCGGCGCCGTCGGCTTTCCTTTTCGATCTCGGAGCTCCGGCACCTCTGCCGATGGCGACCCGCCAGCCCGATGTACCGCCCCCGCCCCCGTTGAAAGCTGGGGGCGAGATGGACTTTGGTGATTTCGACCTGGGTGACGAGCCCGTTTCGTCGGGCTCCCTCCTGGAGCAAGCCCCCGTCGACTTCAGTGGTCTGGATCCGCTCGATGCCGAGCCAACCCAGGCGTTTTCGATGCCCCCGCCTGCTCTGGCCGCAGGGGGCGTGTTGGTGAAGTGCCGCACGTGCGGCAAACCGCTCACCGATCCTTTCGACCAGGCGATCGGCATCTGCGACGACTGCCGTGACAAGGTCGATTCAGCTAGCGCGCCGCCGCCTGCGCATGCGGTCGTATTGGCGAGGCTGGTGGCGCCCAAGGTGACCGCCGCCGCTGCGCCGCTCATTGCTGCTTCGATGCCTGTCGGCGCGGTTCCTCGGCGCAGTTCAGCGGCAGCGGTCCACTCGGGCGACGAGGAAGAAGAGCGCAGTGCGAACTCGAAGCGGGCGCTGGCGGTGGTTGGCCTGCTTCTGGTGCTTGGCGTCGGTGCCGTACTGGTGATCAAGAAACCATGGCAGCGAAAGCCACCTCCGCTTGCTGCGCGGATTTCTCCAGGCGCGGCGAAGCCGATTGAGCGTGCGGTGGAAACCTGGGCGCGGCGCTTGGGGAAGTTGACGGGGTCGTCGGCTGATCATCTTGCCGCGGGCGAAGAGAAGCTCGAGAACGACACCGGTTCGGCGTATCTCGAGGCCGAGGTGGAGTTCCAGAAGGCGCTGGTACTCGACAAAAGCAACGACCGCGCGATTGCAGGCTGGGTGCTGGCAATGGCGTTTGGTCGTGGCAGCGCAATCGACGACGAGACAGCGAAGATCGCCGAAGAGCTGCTGGTTTCCGCTGAGCAGCGGGGAGGAGCAGGGCGCATCTACACCGCGCACGCGCACCTGCTGCTGGCGCGAAATGGCAATCTGAACGACATCAAAATAATGGCCGAGCGCGGGAAGAACAGCCCCAGCGATCGCGACCAAGCGCTTGCGCTGCTCGCCCTTGGGCAGTCGATGTTGACGAAAAACCCAACGTACGCTTCCGAGAGCTTCAGCCAAGCGCTCAAGCTCGACCCGAAGCTCAAGCGGGCGTACCTCGCCCAGTCGCAGCTGCTGCTCGCGCTGGGTCGGTATCGCGAGGCAGTGGCGAACATCGAGAAGCGCCTCGAGCTCGATCCGAATCAATGGGAAGCAGCCGATGCGTTGGCGCGGACGTGGATCGAAGTCGGTGAGGTTGCCAAAGGCAAGAAGGTCTACGAAGCGGCATACGCCGCCGACGGGAAGAATTTCCGAGCGCGTTTGGCGCTCGCGATCCTCACTTACCAGCACGAAAACAACTGGGGTGAAGCGACTGCTCAGCTGAACGCAATCATCGCTGACGGGCAGAAAATCTCAGTGAACGAACGGGTCGAGGCCCTTGGCCACCTTGCAGCAGTGCAGCGGCTGGCAGGAGAACCCGACGCAGCCATCGCATCCGCCGAGAAGGGAATTGCGCTGAAGGCAAAAGATCCCCATGTGAACCTGCAGCGGTTCCTCGTTGCGCTCGAGCAGCGCAATGAGGGTGAAGCCCGCGCGCAGTGGCCGTTTATCGCGAAGAAGCTCGGGGACACGGCGCTTGAAGGGACGCTGGAAGGTGGGTTGCTGCTTCTCGAGGGGGACGCGACCGAGGCGATGCGGCTGTTCGCCGCGGCCAACGCCAGCGATCCCCGCAGAATCGATGCGCTGTTGTTGGCGGGCGCGTCTGCAGCGAAGGCTTCGAACGAGGGCAAGGCGTGGGAGTATGTTTTGAAGCTCGGGCTCAAAGGAGACCCGCGCTATGCCGGACCGCTGCCGGTGATGGCGAGGTTCTACGTGAGGCCTATGGATCTGCTGCGCCAGGCACGAGGTCTGTTCGAGCCGCTCAAGGTGGAATTCGACGATCCGAACGTGCCGACCGCGGAAGGAATCATCGCCTGGTACTCGAATGATTTCACCGCGGCTGAGAAGCACTTCGCGCGCGCAGTCGCCGCAGATCCTGGAAGCGGGCACGGCTTCGCTTTCCGATCGTTGCTGGCGCTGCGGCGCAAAGAGAATGGCAAAGCGCTGAAGCTGGCGCAGAAGGCGGTTGCTGCCGAACGGGAGCTCGCGCTTGCCCACTACGCGTTGGGAATGGCGCTGCTCGCGACCAATCAGTTCGAGGTCGCCAAGGCGCCATTTCGAACTGCCTTCGAGCTTGAACCGAAGTTTGCTGCGACGCAGGTCAAGCTTGCCGAGATCGAGATGATGCAGAAGAAGCCCGACGAGGCGCGCCGGATTCTGGGAGGCGTGCTACTGGTCGACCCGCTTTACTTCGATGCAAAAAAAGCGCTCTACCTCCTTCCATGAGATCTGGCTTTCGAACCACATTTGAAGTTCGGACGCAGCGTCCGTGAAGGTGTTGCTGCTCGGATCCGGTGCACGGGAACATGCGCTGGCGTGGAAGATTTCCCAGAGCCGCGAGCTGTGGAAGCTGTGGTGTGCTCCAGGCAATGCGGGAATGGAGCAGCGCTGGGCGTGCAAGCCGGTGGATCCCTGCAATCCTGCGGAGGTCTGCGAACTCGCGCTGAGCCTGGGCGTTGATCTGGTGGTGGTGGGTCCTGAAGCGCCGCTAATGGCTGGAGTCGCAGACGCGTTGCGACAGGTCGGCGTCGCGGTATTTGGGCCTGATCTGGCTGCCGCGCGGATCGAAGGATCAAAGGCGTGGGCGAAGGACGTGATGAATGCAGCGCGGGTGCCGACTGCGCGGTGTGAGGTGTTCACCGATTTGGATGCCGCCGAAGCGCAAGCGCGAAAGGGTGGCGCAGTGGTGGTGAAGGCCGACGGGCTTGCGGGGGGTAAAGGCGTCGTCGTCGCCGACTCGGGTGAGGAAGCTGCCCAGGCGGTGAGAACTCTGGGCAAGCTTCCCGCTGGCGCAACGCTGCTGCTGGAAGAACGGCTGTCCGGCCCCGAGCTGTCACTGATCGCGCTGTGCGATGGCGAACGGTACCTGTTGTTGCCTCCGGCGCAGGATCACAAGCGGCTCAGGGACGGCGATCAGGGTCCCAATACGGGCGGAATGGGGGCCTATGCGCCCGCCCCACTGCTCAACCCCATTCAGCTCGAAGAAGTCGGGCGGCAGGTGATCTCTGCAACGCTTATCGAACTCGCGCGCAGACAGATGCCATTTCGCGGCGCGCTTTTCGCGGGGCTGATGCTGACGCCCCAAGGCCCGAAGGTAATCGAGTTCAATTGCCGATTCGGAGATCCTGAAACCCAGCCGCAGCTGATGCAACTCGATGAAGATCTGTTGCCGCTGCTGGTCGCGTGCGCGACCGGCAAGTTGACGCAGACAAAGCTGAAGCTCAAGCCAGGGGTGGCGGTCGGCGTCGTGCTCGCTGCCCATGGATATCCCCATGCGCCTCGCGCGGGCGACAAGCTCGAGGGCCGTGAGGTGCCCGCGGGCGAGGGCGTCGAGCGCTTCTTCGCGGGGGTGCGCAACGACTCAGGGGGGTTGGTGACGGCAGGCGGCCGGGTGTTGACGGTCTGCGCTCACGGGTCGAGCTTCCAGACGGCGCGGACTTTGGCCTATGCAGAGATCGAGAAAATTCGGTTTGCCGGAATGCAGTACCGCAGCGATGTGGGCGGTGCGGTGAGCTGAATGCCTGGTGTCAACGCGCGAGCGCGCGACGGTAGACCTCAAGCGTCTGCTGGGCGCAGTCGTCCCACCTGTATCGGCTGCTGCGATCGGCTCCTCGTTCCTTGAGCTGCGCTCGAAGCTGCTCGTCACGAAAGACACGTTGGGCGGCTTCCTTCCACGCTCTCGAATCGTCCGGCGAAATCAGCAACCCCGCTTGACCAAGTATCTCACGGTGCGCTCCGGCGTCGGCGGCAATGACGGGAGCACCACACGCCATCGCCTCAAGCGCAGGGAGTCCGAAGCCTTCGTACCGTGACGGAACCAGCACCGCGACAGCGCCTGCGTAGAACAACGCAAGCTCAGGGTCGCTAAGCGGAGACAGCTCGAGCACCGACTCTGGGAACCCGAGGGCGCGGCGTGCTCCGCGGCCTGCCAGAAGCACCAGCTTCGCGGGCAGCTCCTGGGCGATCGGCGCGAGGATCTTGAGGTTCTTGTGCGGCTTGAAGTTGCCGATCGCGGCGAAGTATTGGGCTGGCAACCCACGACGAGACTTGAAGTCGAGCAGATCTGCGGAAAGGGCCGCGTGAAAGACAGCGTCGACTCCGTTGGGGATCACCTGTAGCCGGTAGGGTGAGATCTTCAGGTGGCGCGAGATCTGAGCTCTTGAGAAGTCGGATACCGTAATCAGCGCCTGGGCCCTGCGCGCCCTCGGGCCGACGACGAACCGGTAGTAGGCGATTCGCGCCGCGCCGCCGCCTTCCTTCAACTCGAGATGATTGGCGTCGTGAATCGTCGCGACCAGCTTCCCAGGCCACGCCGCTGGCAACGAGAACGAGGTCGCGTGGAAGAGGTCTGGCCGAACCGTCATCAGCGAAGCCGCCAACGCCGGTTGTTCGAATGGCGAGAGGAAGTCACTCAAACATCGCTCGAGGGGAATCCTCGGCGTCAACTCGTCCAAATCCGACGGCAGGCCATTGGGTGACGTCAGGCCGATGAAGTTCCAACCTGGCTCGAGGCGAGGCATTCGGCGCGCGAGTTCGAGGGCGTAGCGGGCGATGCCATGCAGCGCGCCCCGAACCATGCGCAAATCGATCAGAACTTTCGGCAAATTGGCGTCACAGTTAGCACCGATGGCCAGGCGCAGAGAGTAGAAGTCGGCAGATGCGTGTCGCGCTGGTGCACGACTGGCTGATCACCTGGCGCGGGGGCGAAAAGGTGCTCGAGGCGATCGCACGGCTCTTCCCCGACGCCGACATCTTCACCCTCTTTCACGAGCCGGGCTCGATGAGCGCGCTCATCGAGCGTCGCACCATCCACACCGCGTTTCTCGACAAGATTCCCGGGGCGCGCCGCAATCCTGATCAAGCTGCTTGCGCTCGACATCGGCAAGC
>JANOHG010000496.1:0-2028 GCA_031406375.1 Archangiaceae bacterium
GGGTCGGCGAATGCGACTGACGAAACAAACAGTACCAGCACCAACGCGCAATAAAGTCTCATTTCCCAGATCCCTTCAGTACGTTGCGAATGCGCGACATGAACGCTTCAGGCGCCCCGAGGCTTTCTTCCGGCTGCACCACCCTCATCGCGCTGCTTGGAGCTCGCCCATAGAACGCCAGGCCGCCCAGGTGGCGCACTGCGCGCACCTCGCCGGTGCTCGACGTCTCGATGTCGACCTTTCCCGCGGCGAGGGCGCGCAAAATATACACACCCGCTTCGTCGGTCGCCTTCTCCAGGAACAACACCGAATCCTGCCCAGTCACGAATTTACCTGCACCGGCAACATGGGTCCCACGGTTGCCAATCTCGCCGCCCGGCTGTTTCACCAGAATCGACGTCACCGCCCCGCCCTTGAGCACCTCTGTCACGCGGATGTCTGCGTAGGTGTAGATTCGTCCGGAAGATTCTTCGAGCTGGGGTTGGACCTGAACGATGCGGCCTCGCACCACCATCGTTGAAGCTCTTGCCATCTCTTCGATCGACTCGGCAATCACCACCGTGGCGAACACAGCACCCGGGAAGAGTAAGAGCGCGATCAATGTCGCCCAGCGGCTTACCTGCATCATGGAAAGGGAACTCCTGGTGACTTCCGGCCGAAATTCAGAAGGGGTGAGTCTACCGGAACTGTCGGGCTAGTGTTCCCGCAATGGCCGGTCGCGTCGTGTTCTTCGTGCAGTCCCCCAACTTCGAAGCCGCGTGGATGGCGGCTTCACTGGGCATCACCTCGGCGGCGATGGGTGATGATGTCTTCCTCGTCTTTTCGTTCGACGCGCTGCGTGCGCTCGCTCGCGATCATTTCGGTAAGCCTCTGACTGAGCGTGAAGCCGTCGAAAGCGCCCGAGCCGATGGTCTGGGAGTTCCGACCCCTGCGCGAATGTTGTCCGAGGCGCGCGAAATGGGAGCCCGCCTTATTGTGTGCGACACGATGCTCAAGCTTTGCGGTCTCGCGCCCGCTGATCTCGGCAAACGCATCGACGAAGTGATGGGCCTGGCCTCGATCTGGCGGCTCACCGACGGCGCCCGCGTTGCGACTTTCTAGAGCGCGGTGACGATTCGGAACTCGACCTTCACCGGGTTGGCCTGGGTCGCGGCGGTCACTTTGGCGCAGAGCGCCCCATTGAAAGTCACTCGGCCCAGCGCATAGGTCCAGGTGTCGGGCGTGTTGCCCGGCTCGTTCTTCCCGTCGATGATCACCGCGAGGAACTTTGGATCTGAAGGGGTTTCTTCAAGCGTGTAGTTGCAGATGCTCATCGGGTCGATCGCCGTGCTGATGTCTGCCAACACTTTCGCAAGCTCGGCCGAGCTGCTCGCCTGGTAGAACTTCCGATTGCAGGTTTCCGTCGCGACGTTGCAGCACCCGGTGCAGGCGGCGGTGCCAACGGCGCACTCAATGTCGGTCTTGCACGGTCGAGCGAAGCCACCTGCTTCGGCGATCTCATTGAGCGTATCGGGACCATCTCCTGACGCGGTTTCTGCTCCAAAACCAATCACGATTGTCTTGATATTCTTGGTTACCTTCAGTTCGGTGGCACGCGCCGCTGAGTTGTCTTTATCAAGACACCCCTCGGTGCAGTAGTTCATGACTGTGCACGCCGCCAACGTGCATCGGCACGCGGTGCCCATACAGCTATTCGCGTTCGCCTTGTTGCAGTTGGGCAAACCGTCGGTGAGCAACACAACGAAATTCTCACGCTTGAATTTCGGATCCGGATTCAGCAGGGGCGGGTAGGTGCCAAGAAACTTCAGCGAGTCTCCGGTGGGGGTTCCTCCGTTGGCGGTCAATAACTGAATCTGGGAGTTGACCGCATTCGCCGTCGCTGTGAGCTCAGCGTTAATATCGGTCGTCTTGGGATCAAGTGGAACCCGCACATCGGCCGAAGTCGTTGCGCCACAGACGTTGGCTGCCCCCCCCTAAAGCGGCACAGCCGTGGGGTAAATCCCCATCCCCATCCAGGCGATGGTTCCG
>JANOHG010000527.1:0-2178 GCA_031406375.1 Archangiaceae bacterium
GCAGCTTCTTCACCTGCCCCGCTGGGTCCGCCGGCTCGACCTCAGCCACCACCCGCTTCGGAAGCGGAGGCTTTGCGCAGGTCATCAGCACCAGCAGTGGAACGACGAGTGTGCAACGAACGATTCTCAAGGGACGGGGCCGAGGTGCTCGAGTGGATCGACTGGGTGCCCATCTTGGCGCACCTCGAAGTGAAGGTGTGGGCCGCTGGTGGCTCCTGAGTCTCCGACCGTCGCGATCACCTGGCCTTCGCGCACTTTCTGACCGCCCTTCACCCGCACGTCGCGGTTGTGCGCATACAGCGTGACCAACCCGCGCAGGTGCTCGACAATCACTATCAATCCGTACCCTTTCTGCTCGCCAGCGAAGAGCACCGTACCCTCGGCCGCAGTCTTCACCGGCGTGTTCGCAGGCGCCGCGAGATCAATTCCATCGTGTGGCTCTTTGCCTTTGCGGCCGAAGCGAGCGTACAGCACGCCCCGCACCGGCCACTGCAGGGTCCCGTCTTTTCGCCCGACCACGGCCCGCTTTCCCTTCGGTACGGCAGGCGGAAGCGTTCGATTCGGAGCCTCTGGCTCGGGCGAATCAGCCGCGGTCACCGACTGCACTGCCGCAGCGCCAGGTACCCAAAGCTGCTGGCCGACCTTCAGCTCTCGTGGATCTTCGATTCCGTTCGCAGCCATCAACTCATCGACGCTGAGCCCGTACGCCTTCGAAATTCGATACAGCGTCTGGCCCGACTCGACCGTGTGCTTCACCGTCACCAGGTCCGGCTCGTGGTGCGCGTCAAGCGGCCCGACGACCGATTGGGCAGTGACGCACCCACCGAGCGCCAGCCCCAGAACGAGCCAGCGGAGCATCAGGTGCGCAAGAATCCGTCGAGCTTCCACTGCTGCAGCGGCTCGAGAAACGTACCATCGGTGAGGTTCAGCATCAGCGGCGTCACTGAAATCTGCTTCTGCTCGTGAACGACGGTGCAGTCAGATCCCGGGATGCTCACGTGCTCGTAGCCGGTGCCGCCGATCCAGTAGTAGCGACGGCCGCGGGGATCTTCCTTTTCTATCACTCCACCCAAGTACGTATGACGCCCCAGCCGGGTCACTGCGTAGCCCGGCTCGGGGTTGGGCGGAATATTGACGTTGAGCAGCATCTGCTTCGGCAAAGGAGCCCCGAGCGCCGCCTTCACCAGTGCGTGCGCAAACGTCGCCGAATGGGTGAAGTCGAATACCCGTCGGGTGGCGAGGCTGAACGCGATCGACGGAATGCCGAGCAGCGAGCCTTCCATCGCGGCGGCGACCGTGCCCGAATAGACGACATCCTCGGCGAGGTTCGCGCCGTGGTTGATTCCCGACAGCACCAGCGTGGGCATCGCGTCCTTCATCAGGTGATGAAAAGCCAGGTACACGCAGTCGGCCGGAGTGCCGTCGATGCCGAACCAACGCTCGGCGTGTTTTCGAATTCTCAGTGGGCGATGCAGCGACAGCGAGTGCGACGACGCGCTCTGCTCGGTCTCTGGCGCCACCACCCAGACCTCGGCAAGCGGCTTGACGGCCTCAACCAATGCCTTCAACCCGTTGGAATAGATTCCGTCGTCGTTGCTGACGAGCAGTCGAACGGTCACGCTCGCCCGGCCTTCATCGAAGCCTTTCCCGCGTAGCGTGCGTGTTTTCCGAGCTCTTCCTCGATGCGGATGAGCTGGTTGTACTTGGCGACGCGATCGCTGCGCGACGCCGACCCGGTTTTGATCAGCCCACAATCGAGCGCGACCGCGAGATCCGCGATCGAGGTGTCTTCCGTCTCGCCCGAACGGTGGCTCATCACCGAGGTGTAGCCCGCTCGGTGCGCCATTCTCACCGCATCGAAAGTCTCGGACAGTGACCCGATCTGATTCACCTTGACGAGAATCGAATTGGCGATGCCTTCTTTGATTCCCCGTTCGAGGCGATCGACGTTGGTGACGAAGAGGTCGTCTCCGACCAACTGGAGCTTCTGCCCTTGCGTCTGGGTCTGCTTCTTCCAGCCTTCCCAGTCATCCTCCGCAAAGCCGTCTTCGATCGACACGATCGGGTACTTCTTGCACCAGGCCTCGTAGTACCCGAGCAGCTCGGCTGAATCGAACTGCTTGCCCTCGCCCTTCAGGGTGTACTTCTTGGTCTTCTTGTCGAAGAATTCGCTGGCTG
>JANOHG010000533.1:0-5126 GCA_031406375.1 Archangiaceae bacterium
CGAAGACCGTGCGCGACGAGCTGGGCGAGCTCGCCAACACCCGCGGCTTTCTGCAGACGCTGACCGTCCCCTACCGCACCCGGCACATGGGCCGCTTCGGGATGTACAGCCTCGATCGGATTCTCCGCGATCGAATCGCAGATCCGAGCTTGCGCGGGCTGCTCGCCGTTCAGTGCGGAGACCACGGCATGGCTCCGTCGCGCGCGCCCTTCGCAATGCACGCCACCGTCGCGCTTCACTACCTCGAGGGCGCTTGGTACCCCAAGGGAGGCGGTTCGGCTTTGCCCCGAGCGATGACGCGCGCACTCAACCGCGCCGGGGGAATCGTTAAGCTCGAGGCGCGCGTCGACAAGATCCTGATTGAGAATCGGCGCGCGATCGGGGTCAAGCTCGCCGACGGCACCGAGATTCGCGCCAAGAACGTGGTGTCGAACGCAGACCCTGCGATCACCTATGGTCGACTGATCGGCGACGAGCAGCTTCCGGCCGGCCTGAAGAAGAAGCTCGCGCGGACGACGTGGTCGACCACCGCGGTCAGTCTCTTCTTCGCGGTCGAGGCCGACGTGAACGCCCTTGGGTTCGACTCGGGAAACTACTGGCTTTGCCCAGGCCTCGATGCCGACGCCGCGTACACCGCAATGGCGAAGCCAAACGTGCTCGACCTCGATGAGCTGCCGGGCGTCTTCGTGTCAATTACCTCGTTGAAGGATCCGAGCAGCTTCAACGGTAAGCACCACACCTGCGAAGCGTTCACGTTCGTGCCCTACGAGATTTTCGAAAAGTACGCGCACTCGAAGTCGGGCGAGCGCGGCGAAGAGTACGAAGCGTTCAAGCGAAAGATCGCGGCGAAGATGCTCAGCGCGATCGAAAAGCGGATGCCTGGGCTGACTTCGAAAGTCGTCTTCCAGGATCTCGGAACTCCGTTGACCAACGAGCATTACGTCGAAGCGACGCGCGGCAACATCTACGGCACCCAGAAGGTGCTTCCGCAGATGGGGCCGTTCGGTTTCAAGCAGCGCTCGATGTTCAAGGGTCTCACGCTCTGTGGCGCGAGCACGATGGGGCATGGGGTGCCAGGTGCTTCGTTAAGTGGCTTGAACGCCGCCGCAATGATGCTTGGGTGCCGAATGGACGAGTTGCTGAAGAAGGACCAGCCGAAGATCCAGACCTTCAGCGCCGAGTCGTGGAAGCTTTCGTCGCGCCGAAGCGAAATTGCCTCGACTGAAGCCGCGTGACTTTACGATGAAGCGCCCGCTTTAAAAAAGCGTTCGACCGAAGGGGGTTCGACGCGCACCCCATCACTGGGCTACAGCGGCGCGCAGATGCTCGCTCTCCTCGTCATTGCTCCGCTGCTGGCTGTCCGCGATGCGGGCGCCGGGGTGCAGGTTGCCGATGCGGGGTTCGCGCTGTTGGCCGTGCCGGTCTTGCGGCGTCGCGCGCGTCGGTCAAATTGAGCGCCATCGTGCCTGAAACCCGATTCACCCACGATTCGGTCGAGCTTCTCTGGCGGTCGGAAAGTGAGGCGCCGCCGCCGGCGAAGCTCAGCCGAGTCGGCGACCGGCTCAATGCGCAGGCTGCGCTCAAGCGCGTCAAGGGCGAGCACCTGCTTTACGAAGGCGACTTTCGCAACGCGAAGCAGTTGTTGGCCGCGATGGGGCGAAAGCTCAACGGTGGCAGGCGGCCCGAGCACCGCTCGGCGCTCGAGGAGTTTCGAGCGGAGCGCGCGGCGCGGTTGCGCGAGCACGAGACCCTTTCGCGCATCGTGGTGAGGCTGGATCCAAAATACCAGCTGGCGCAGCTGAAGAACTCGCCCGACGTCGTTGAAGCCTGCACGGCACTGTGGGGACCCGTTGCTGTTCCGACCCTCGTTCCGTTGAAGGCCTTGATTGGGATGCTCGGTGCCGCAGAGTGGTACCGAAAGGGCCTCGCCGTGCGCGGACTGCGGGGAAAGCTGCACCCGCGCTACGGCGTTTTTCTTCCCACCCGCTCGGAGTACGTCGATCTGCTGCTCGAAGCGCCCGCGCCGGAAGGGAAGCGGGTGTTCGACATCGGCACCGGAACCGGAGTGCTTTCGTTTCTGTTGCTCGAACGCGGAGCTGCCCACGCCGTCGGAACCGACCTCGACCCGCGCAGCATCGAGTGCGCGCTCGACAACGCGCAACGGATGAACTTGTCGGCGCGCTTCGAGGTGGTGGAAAAAAACCTATTCCCCGAAGGCCGCGCCGATTTGGTGGTCACCAACCCGCCGTGGATTCCCGAGCCGCCCAAGAATCGAATCGATCGCGCGGTGTTTGACGAGGGCAATGCATTTCTCGAGGGTTTTCTTTCTCAGCTCGCCGAGCACCTGACCCCTGGCGGCGAAGGATGGCTGCTGATGTCGAACCTCGCACAGCTGCTGGGGCTTCGCAGCGACACCTACCTCGCGGAACGGATCTCTGCATCCGGCTTCGACGTGAAATGGACAAAGTCGACGCAGGCGCGTCACCCCAAGGCGAAGGACCCCGAAGACCCGCTGTACGCCGCGCGGTCGCAGGAAATCACGACCCTGTATTGCCTCGCGCAAAGGCTCCAGCCCATTGGCTGACATCACCGGCGTGTAACGCGGCTGCCTGACGAGCCTTGGGCTTCGCATCCCATCTGAGGTACACCGATTGGCGATGGCGACCAACTCGACTTCGCGATACCTGCCGCACGGCCCCTTCTTCAACGAGCTTCGTAAGCGCGTCGATGCTCATTTCCTCGCAACCGGTCGTCCTGGCAATCAGACCCCCGCGGGGATGTTCATCAAGACGGCAGTGATCCTCACTTGGTTCGCGACCTCATGGGCGCTGATGGTCTTCGTCGCGTCGAACTGGTGGCAGTCGGCGCTGGCTTGCGTCTCGTTGGGTTTGTCGATGGCCGGCATCGGCTTCAGCGTGCAGCACGACGGCGGCCACATGGGGTACTCGAAGCACAAGTGGGTCAATGCGGTGATGGCGTTGACGCTCGATCTTCTCGGTGGCAGCTCGTACATTTGGCACTGGAAACACAACGTCTTTCACCACAGCAACCCCAACGTCACCGGGCTCGATGTCGACATCGACATCCGCCCCCTCGCGCGGATGTCGCCTGAGCAGGCACTGCGCGCCGGGCACCGCTTCCAGCACCTCTACATCTGGCCGCTGTATTCCTTTCTCGCGATCAAGTGGCACTTCATCGACGACTACATCAACCTGGCGAAGGGGAAGATCGGCGAACAAACCTTTCCCCGGCCGAAGGGTTGGAAGCTGGCCAGCTTCTTCCTCGGCAAGGCGCTCTTCTACACCTGGGCATTCGTCATTCCCCTGATGTTCCTGCCCTGGTGGCAGGTGCTGCTTTGCTACGGGTTGTGGTCCGCGACGCTTAGCCTGACGCTTGCGGTGACTTTTCAGCTCGCCCATTGTGTTGAAGGGGCACAGTTTCCGAAGCTCGACGTGGGCACAGCTCCAAAGATGGAGTGGGCGGTGCACCAGGTGGTGACGGCGGCGAACTTCGGTTTGGGAAACCCGCTCGTCACCTGGTACGTCGGTGGCCTCAACTACCAGATTGAGCACCACCTGTTTCCGAAGATCTGCTCATACCGGCTGCCGGAGATCGCGCCGATCGTTCAACGGCTCTGCGCCGAGCAGGGCATTCCTTACAAGATCAACTCTTCCATCGGCGCGATCGTCTCGCACGCACGCTGGATGCGCGAAATGGGTACTCCTTCGCCGTCGTAGAATCGGTGCTGCGGACAAGGAAACGGCCCGCTCCTTTGAAGAAGAGCGAGCCGCTTTACAGAGAGAAGTGGTTAGACTTCAGCTCACCGGGCGAACGTTCGCCGCCTGGAGGCCCTTCGGGCCCTTGTTGACGTCGAACTCCACCTTCTGGCCTTCGGCCAGGGTGCGGAATCCGTCCGCCTGAATCGCGGTGTGGTGGCAGAACACGTCTTCGCCGCCACCTTCCTGCGAGATGAAACCAAAGCCCTTCGCATCGTTGAACCACTTCACAGTACCAGTAGCCATTTACTCTTTGCTCTTTCGTTAAAACCGCCGACAAAAAATTTGGGGCGGCACCCGACGCCATTTGGGTCGGTTGTTTGATGGTGTATGCCTTTCTGGCTTGGAATTCCACCGTCACTGTCAATAAATTCAAGGCTCCAGGTAACTGTTTGAATTCATTTACATTTGCTCTGAATTGGAAAGCCCAAAACTGGCGGCGCCCGGGTAATGCCTGAATCCGCGACCGAGTTGGCTCCATCAGCAGCGGCCGGAAAATGCGCCTGCCGGTTGTTGAACCCGATTCGGCCCAGCAGTAGGGCGAGTTGGCGGCAGGCGCGTCGCGATGGCGTTTCGCCGCGCGGACATTAGCATTCGTCGCCATGCGTTCCTTAGGCATCCACCACCTCGCCGTGCACGCGCGTGCTGCAGGAGTCGAGGCGGTCGCGGCGTTTTACCGCGACACGCTGGGGCTGCCTGAGCTCGCCAGAAATCTTCACCCCGCGGGCGGGCTGCGCAGTATTTGGCTTTCGCTGTCGCGTTCGGCAGATCCTTCAGCCGGGTTTCTGGCGGTCGAAGACGGAAGCGACTTCGGCCCTGCGATGTTCGCGCTGAAGATTCACGCTGCTGATCGCACGAGCCTGTTGGCGACGCTCAAGAGCAAGGGCATTGTGGTTGAGAAACAGACCCGGTGGACTGTTTACGTCGCAGACCCCGCGGGTAACCACGTCGCGTTCAGTCACCACCCTCATGATCCGCTGTGACATAGAGTCGTCCTCGTGGCGCGACTCGGAGAAATGCTGCTGGAAGAGAGGCTGATTGGGGCGAGTCAGCTCGAGGAGGCGCTCGAGGCGCAGGTGATTCACGGAGGTCGCCTCGGCACCAACCTGGTGGAGCTCGGATACCTGGCCGAGAAGGATCTCGCCCGGGTGTTGGGGAAGAAGCACAACGTCGCCTACGCGTCGGGCGAAATGATTCCCGACCCGATCGCGTTGGCGGTGGCCGACGCGAGATTTCTCGATGACAACGATCTGGTTCCGATGCGAATCGACCCGACCCGCATCACGGTGGCCTTGCTCGACCCCACCCGGCTGAAAGCGATTGACGACCTGGGCTTCAAAGTCGGCAAGC
>JANOHG010000540.1:0-3414 GCA_031406375.1 Archangiaceae bacterium
CCCGTTCCTCCGTCCAGGATCGTGTCGGGACAAGTCACCTCGTCGAGGCCGTCGTCGGGTGTGGGCGCTCCAGTCGGCGCGTTCGTGACCTTCGGTCCTTCGAATATCCCGAACGTCAAAAAGTAGGCGACTTCAAGTCGACGAACTCATGACCCGCGGGCTTTGGTCTTAGTGGAATGCGAGACATGTTTTTGGCGCCGAGCTGCTAGCAGATTTTCTGCTTCCACACGTTCAAAACCCCGGACGTCGAAAGCGACCCCAGCTGCGATATAGCCAGCCCATGAAGGTGCACGCGTCATTGGCGATCGCTGCAGATTCGGGAAACCTTGCGGGAGCGGCGGTCTGCCTGGGGAACTTCGATGGGGTCCACCTCGGGCATCTGGCACTCTTCACCCAGGCGCGTCAGCATGGAACGCTCGCCGCGGTGACGTTTCTGCCGCATCCAGGAAAGGTGCTTCAGCCCGAGCTTGCGCCGAGGCTGATCACGCTTCAGGCGCGAAAGCTCGAACTGCTCGAAGAAGTCGGGCTTGAGCAGGTGGTGGTGCAGCCGTTCGATTTCGCCTTCGCAAAGACGCCCCCCTCGCAGTTCGAGCGCATCCTGTTCGAGCAGCTGAAGGTCAAGACGGTCGTGGTGGGCTCGGACTTTACCTACGGGCAGAAACGGGCGGGCACGGTGCAGACGTTGACCCTTGCCGCAGAACGGCTGGGCGCCCGCGTTCACGTCGTTCTTCCCGTCACGGTTGATGGCGTCGTCGTTTCTTCAAGCCATGTTCGCGAGTACGTGCTCGAAGGGCGGGTGGCTGCGGCTCGACGGCTGCTCGGCCGTTTCTTTGATCTCGATGGCACGGTGGTTCGCGGGCAGGGCAGGGGACGTTCGATTGGCTTTCCCACGGCGAACATCGATACCCAGAACGAGCTGCGACCCGCGCCGGGTGTGTACGCCGTGCGCGCGCGAGAGGTGGGCGAGCAGACCTGGCATGGCGGGGCAGCGAACATCGGAGTGAAGCCAACCTTCGGTGGCAACGAGGTCACGATCGAAGCGCACCTGTTCGACTTCTCGGGCGATCTGTATGGAAAGCGGCTACGCGTTCAGTTCGTCGATTTGCTCCGGGCCGAGCAGCGCTTTGGCTCGGTGGCCGAGCTTTCCGGGCAAATTGCCCGCGACGTGGACCATGCGAGGAAAGCGGTTGCGAGGGCGACGTCGTGAAGTTCTTTGACACAGTTTTTTCTGGGTGCTCGAATCGGCTCGGCTTTTATTTTTGTCGGCCACGAGGCGCACAAATACATGTCAGGTCGTCTTGGTGAACTGCTTGTCCGCGAAAACCTCATCTCCGTTCAGCAGCTAAGAAAGGCGCAAGAGGAGCAGCAAAAGACTGGAACGCGAATTGGGACCGCGCTGATTAAGACGGGCGCAATCGAGGAGTCGAAGCTCACCGACTTCCTCTCGAAGCAGTACGGCGTGCCCGCGATCAACCTCAAGGATTTCGACATTGATCCCGAGATTATCAAGCTGGTGCCGAAGGACGTTTCGCTGAAGCACCTGGTGATCCCCGTCAACCGCGCGGGCCCGTCGCTGATCGTTGCGATGTGCGATCCGTCGAACATTTACGCGGTTGACGATCTGAAGTTTCTCACCGGGTACAACATCGAAGCGGTGGTCGCTTCAGAGCCGAGCATTCGCGAAGCGATCGAGCGCTACCACACCGAGAAGGGGCCTTCGCTTGACGAGATCGTCAATGAGGTCGCGGACGATGTCGAGGTCGCCGTCGATGAGATCGATCAGGGCCTCGAAGACATGGCGCGCGCCGCAGACGACGCGCCGGTCGTCAAGCTGGTGAACTTGATTTTGAAGGACGCGATCGGCAAAGGCGCGTCGGACATTCACGTCGAGCCCTACGAAAAGGATTTCCGCGTTCGCTTTCGCATCGACGGAGAGTTGTACGAGGTGATGCGGCCTCCGATGAAGCTGCGAAATGCGATTACCTCGCGTTTGAAGATTATGGCGCAGCTCGACATTTCTGAGCGTCGCCTTCCTCAAGACGGTCGGATCAAGATCAAGATGGGCGGCGGAAAGGAGATGGATTTCCGAGTCAGCGTTTGCCCCACCTTGTTCGGCGAGAAGGTCGTGCTGCGACTGCTCGACAAGTCGAACCTGCAGCTCGACATGACGAAGCTCGGCTTCGAGGCTGAGCCGCTGAAGTGGTTCAAGGACGCGATCGATCGTCCGTACGGAATGGTGTTGGTGACCGGCCCGACGGGCTCGGGCAAAACGACGACGCTCTATTCGGCGCTCGCAGCGCTCAACGAGCCGACCACCAACCTGTCGACCGCCGAAGATCCCGTCGAGTTCAACTTTGCTGGCATCAACCAGGTGCAGGTGCACGAGGACATCGGCCTCAACTTCGCGGCAGCGCTGCGCAGCTTCTTGCGGCAGGATCCCGACACGATCATGATCGGCGAGATCCGCGATTTCGAGACCGCGGAAATCGGCGTCAAGGCGGCGCTCACCGGCCACCTCGTGCTCTCGACCCTTCACACCAACGACGCCCCCGGCACGATCAGCCGTCTGCTCAACATGGGCATCGAGCCTTTCCTCGTCACGGCTTCGCTCAATTTGATTCTCGCTCAGCGCCTTGCGCGAAAGCTTTGTCAGGCGTGCAAGAAGCCCGCGGAAGTCGACGATCAGGCGTTGATTGACGCGGGGATCGCGCCAGACAAGATCGGCACCTTCACTGCGTACACGAAGAACGGCTGTCGCGAGTGCAACGACCGAGGCTACCGGGGACGCGTCGCGCTCTATGAGGTGATGCCCTTCTGGGACGGCCTCAAAGAGCTGGTGATCAACGGTGCCTCGGCGGCAGAGCTCAAGCAAGAAGCCATTCGGCTCGGGATGCAGACCCTTCGCGCTGCCGCGCTCAACAAGGTGATTGCGGGCACCACCACGATCGAAGAAGCGATCGCCAACACCGCCCCCGACCGCTTCTAACCAACAGGACAACCGACCATGGCCAATCTTCACCAACTGCTGAAGGCGATGGTCGAGAAGGGCTCGAGCGACCTTCACATCACCACCGGTTCGCCTCCTCAGCTGCGAATCGACGGTGAACTGGTGCCGCTGAAGACCGCGCCGCTGACTCCGGTCGAGACCAAGCAGCTGTGCTACTCGATTCTCACCGACGCGCAGAAGCACAAGTTCGAGGAAGAGAACGAGCTCGACCTGTCGTTTGGGGTCAAGGGGCTCTCGCGCTTTCGGTCGAACATCTTCATGCAGCGCGGCGCAGTCGCGGGCGCATTTCGAACCATTCCCTTCAAGATCCTTACCTTCGCGGAACTGGGTTTGCCGCCGGTGGTGGCCGAGCTGTCGAATAGGCCGCGCGGATTGATTCTGGTGACGGGGCCGACGGGCTCGGGAAA
>JANOHG010000552.1:0-3889 GCA_031406375.1 Archangiaceae bacterium
CCTGCGGTACCTCGAACGTCACGTTTTCAAGGTGTATCCCCGAAGGGTGCCTCCCGATTGGGTCGAGTTCCGCGCGGCGGCCACAGTTCACGCGCAGCTGCCCGAGGAAGATTTGTATCTGGCGGCGACCGACATCGGCCCTGTCACGGTGGACAAGATGAAGCGCGGGCCCGACAAGGGACACTGGCGCGTGCTGGAGCTCAGATCGCCGGTCATTTACTGGGATCGCAGTCGGCTCAATCAAGACAACGAGCTTCAGTCTGGCCAGCTGTGGGCTGAACTCGATGTCACCCAACAAGGCGGGCGCCGCAACCCTGCGCCTGACAAGTTCAGGACGCTCTTCAATGAGGTCGACGCGTGGATGCGCCGCAGCTATCGGCGCGGCGACCCGAAGGAATTCTGGGTCGGCCCCCACGCTGCGCGGACGATCAAGGAGTCGGGGTTGGTCTTACGTGACAATGAGCACAAGGGAAGTACCGTCGAGCTCTGGCGTTAACCAAACGAAAGGAGATCAATGCCCTGGCTCGACACCCTGGATGACATCCGAACCAAAGACTTCAGCAAGGCCTCGCAGAAGCAGCGCGAGCAAGCCGCGCGCGATGTCATCAACCTCTCGAGCTACGCGTGTGCGCTGATCTCGGTTTCGCCGATTCCCTTCTCTGATGCGCTGGTGATGCTGCCGGTGCAGTCAACGATGGTGGTGACGATCGGGCACATCTACGGGCGCAAGGTCACCAAGGACACTGCGAAGGATCTGATCCTCGAGTTGGGCGCGACCGCCGGAATCGGAATGTTGGCGCGCCAGGGGATCAAGCTTCTGTTGCCGGTCGTCGGCGCGCTGCTCACGATTCCAGCCGCCTACGCGGCCAATTGGGGCATCGGACGGGTCGCGATCGAATACTTCAAGAATCCTGGCGCCGTCAGCTCGGAAAAGCTCAAAGAGGTGTACGAGAAGGCGAAGAAGGAAGGCGGCCAGCTGTTTTCGCGTGAGAGCTTCGAAAAGTTCCGGACGCGCGGGTCGGTGACCAACGACCCGAAGAAGAAGCAAAGCGAAAAGAAGGCGGCCCGTACCAGGATCGCCAAGCTCGTCGAGGAGGACTTCGCGGCGAGGCTGAAGAAGCGGCCTGCGGTGGTGAAGGCGATCGGCGCAAGGATTCACTTCGACATCACCGGCGACGACGGAGGCCAGTGGACGATCGACTGCACCCGAAAGACTGACTGGGTTCAACCAGGCCTGCACGGAGTTCCCAAGATCAAGGTGACGACGTCAACCGAGAGCTTTCTCGGGCTCGTCAATGGATCGACCAACGCGCAGCTCGCGGTGCTGTCGGGCCAGTTGGTGCTCGACCCGATGGATCTCGAAGTCGCACAGGAACTCGGGAAGCTGTTCGGCTGATCAACCCGGCACGCTTACGAACTGGGTTCCTTTGATCTGCGGCGCCGCGGAAAGGAACTTCAGTTCAGGGTGCTTCGACTCTGCGTGTTGAAGCGCCCATTCATCCTGAAAGAGGACCAGCGGCAGGCCATCGCGGTCTTGCACCGTTTGCCGGTTTCCTTCCCAGTCGAACTTCTTCGGATCGAAGTTCTCACCCACCACCCAGCGGGCTGTCGTGAACGGCAGCCGGTCGATGACGATGTTCGCGCCGTACTCGTGCTCGACCCGGTACTGAAGCACCTCGAACTGCAGCGCACCCACCACGCCGACGATTGGATCTTTCATTCCCATGTGCATCTGATGAAAGACCTGAATCGTGCCTTCTTCCGAAAGCTGCTCGATGCCTTTTTCCATCTGCTTGCGTCTGAGAGGATCCTTAGATCGAACGATCGCGAAGTGCTCGGGTGAGAACCGCGGCACGCCCTCGAACTCGAAGCTGCCGCCTTCGACCAGGCTGTCTCCGATGCGGTACTGGCCGGGGTCAAACAAGCCGATCACGTCTCCGGGCCACGCGTCTTCGATCGCCGTGCGTTCAGCGGCCATGAACTGACTTGGCTTGGCCAACCGCACGTTCTTGTGCAGCCGCGAATGGAACGCCGACATCCCTTTGTCGTATTTGCCGGAGACCACTCGGAGAAACGCGATGCGATCGCGGTGTGACGGATCCATGTTCGCTTGAATCTTGAATACGAACCCCGAGAACTTCGGATTCGTCGGTTCGATGAAGCCCTTGTCGGACATGCGCCCCGCGGGCGGCGGCGTCAGGTCGAGGAAGGCGTCGAGGAAAGGACGGACGCCGAAGTTCGTCATCGCAGATCCGAAGAACATCGGAGACAGCTGCGCGGCGTGTACCTTTTCGCGCGAGAACTCGTCTCCACCGATGTCGAGCAGCTCGATGTCTTCGTTGAGCTTTTCCAGCTCGCTCGCGCTCAAGACGTTCAAGATTTCGGGACTCAAAAGCGGAATCTCGCGCTCGGTGACCTCGGATTCTCCGTGGTTTCCTTCTGACGAGAAGACAATCACGCTCTTCGCGCGGCGATCGTAGACACCTCGAAACTCAGGGCCCGAGCCGATGGGCCAGTTCATCGGGTAGGCACGCAAGCCCAGCACCTTCTCGAGCTCGTCCATCAGCTCCAGCGGCAAGCGCCCATAGCGATCGAGCTTGTTGCAAAACGTGAAGATGGGGATGCCGCGCATCCGGCACACCTTGAAGAGCTTGATCGTCTGCGGCTCGACCCCCTTCGCCGCGTCAATCAACATCACCGCTGCGTCGGCGGCTGCGAGCGTGCGGTAGGTGTCTTCGCTGAAGTCCTGGTGACCAGGCGTGTCGAGCAGATTGACCGCGTGGCCGCGATAGGGGAACTGGAGCACTGAGCTGGTGACGCTGATGCCACGCTCTTTCTCCAGCTCCATCCAGTCGCTGGTGGCGTGGCGTTTGGCGCGCCGCGCCTTCACGCTTCCTGCGAGATGAATCGCCCCGCCGTAAAGCAGCAGCTTTTCGGTGAGGGTGGTTTTGCCAGCGTCAGGATGGCTGATGATGGCGAAGGTGCGCCGACGGGCGACTTCTTTCTCGAGCTCGGAAGACATGCTGGCTTCCGATAGCACACGCGACCTTGAACCGTGGCCTGCCAACCACGCTCCAGCGGGCCTCCTCAACGGTCACGCGCAGTTGCAAGGTGGCACGCCGGTCGCTTTGGGAAGTCTTCGTCGAAGTCCGCTCCCCAAACAAGGTCCCCATGAAAACGCGCCTCATTTCCAGCTGCATCGCCGCCCTCGCCTTCTGCGCCTGCGAGGACACCCTTCGACCCATTCCCCGCCCACTGACGGCGGCAAAACATGTTTCGAAATCCGTTGTTCCCGCACTCGTCGCCACATCGCCGTTTGATGCGGGCGCGACACCTTCGGCAATTGAAGAGCCGGTCGATGTTCTCGCGCTCAAGCACGACCCGACAGGAGTCGATCACCTGGCCCGGGCGAAGCGACTGTCGGACGAAGGCGATCTGGCAGGCGCATTGACCGAAGCGCGGCGGGCGCTCTTCACCCTGCCGTCAGACGAAGAGTGCTTGAGCTTCATCGGTGGCCTGACGCAAAAGATGGGAAGGCACGCTTTGGCTGCCGAAGCGTACGGCCGCATCGCGCAGATCCGCAGCGACGACGCGGTTCCGCTGGTTCAGCAGGCCCGTGCGCTGGTGAAGGGAAAGGAGTTCGACCGGGCCGTGCTGGTCGGGAAGGAAGCCATCAAGCGCGACAGCGGAAACCCCGAAGCATTTCAGGCGACAGGGCTTGGTTACCTCGGCAACGGGGAACTGCAGCACGCTGTCTTCATGTTCAACAAAGTGATCGAGCTGAAGCCGGATCACGGTTGGGCACTCAACAATCTCGGCCTCGCCTACCTGCGGGCAAACGAGAACGAGAAGGCAGTCGAGGTGCTGGCGAAGACGGCCGAGCTGTTGC
>JANOHG010000562.1:0-1343 GCA_031406375.1 Archangiaceae bacterium
GGCCGCCAACGGCGACGCGGTCTTCAAGCACAGCTCGTTCCTCGCCTCGAAGCTCGGGCAGAAGATCGCTCCGGACAACGTCAACATCGTCGACGACGGGCTGCTGAAGGACGGCATCGCGACGACTCCTTTCGATGGCGAAGGCGTCGCGACCCGCACCACCAAGCTGGTCGATCGCGGCGTGCTGAAGGCGTTTCTCTACGATGCCTTCACCGCGCGAAAGGCAAAGACGCATTCGACGGGCAACGCCTCGCGTGGCTATCGGACGATGCCGCACATCGGAACCAACAACCTCTACCTCGAAGCGGGCAACCAGAGCCCCGAGTCGATCATCAAGGGCGTCAAGAACGGTTTCTACGTCACCGCGATGCTTGGCCACGGCGCAAACATGGTGACGGGCGAGTTCTCGCGCGGCGCCAACGGCCTATGGATAGAGAATGGCGAGCTGACCCGCCCGGTTCAGGAAGTCACCGTCGCCGGCCAGTTGCTGGCGATGCTTCAGGACATCGACGCGGTTGGCGATGATCTCACCTTCCGCGGAAGCACCGCTGCGCCGACGATTCGGTTCAAAGAGCTGACGGTCTCAGGGGAATGACAAGATGGCAGCAGCGAAGATAGACATCGCAAAGATGGGTATGGCCCCGGCAGAATGCGACGACGAGGGGGGGTAGAGAGGATTTTCATCGACCCTGCATGATAGGTTGGTTTCATCGGGCCGTCGTCGAGGTACCAACAGTCGCCATGCTACCGCGCGCAGTCCTGCTCTTGGTCAGTGCGGCGGCGACGTTGGCCAGCTGCGGGGCTCTGCCGGTCGACAAGCCGGCGCCGGGGCCTGAGACGTGCGACAACAAGAAAGACGACAACGGCGACGGCAAAGTCGACTGCGCTGATCCAAAGTGTTTCACCGTAGCGCGGTGTGAAGCGGGTGAGATTTGCGACAACGGCATCGACGACAACGGTGACGCTCAATCCGACTGCGCAGATCCGATGTGCGAGGGCCTGAGCTGCGGAAGTGGCTGTGTGTGCAGCGGGAAAACTCGCACCGAGAAGGACTGCGGCGATCAGGTCGACAACGACCTCGATGGCAAAACCGACTGCGCCGACGTCGATTGCCGAACAGCGGCCGGCTGCTCTGACGGCGGAGTCGGCGGCGGTACGGGAGTCGGCGGCGGTGCGGGAGTCGGCGGCGGCGGTGCGGGAGTCGGCGGCGGCGGCTCGGGAGTCGGCGGCGGCGGTGCGGGAGTCGGCGGCGGTGGCACGGGAGTCGGCGGCGGTGGCACGGGAGTCGGCGGCGGTGGCACGGGAGTCGGCGGTGGAAGCGCTGGGGGCTCAGGGGGCGGTAG
>JANOHG010001191.1:0-6881 GCA_031406375.1 Archangiaceae bacterium
GACCGACGCGTTCGAGACGCTGATTTCGGCTGCTCGTCACGGGCTCGAGCCGCGCTGGACACAGCTGTTGAAGCCCCGTTCGACGAAGCACGTCATCATCGTCACCGACGACGAGGCGAATGATCCGGACGGCGTTGGGTACCTGGCTCCGCTGATGCACGCGGCAAATGGGCGCTTGGGTCCAGCAGACGCTCCTGCCTTTTCGCTTCACCTGTTGGGTGGGCTCGACCCCATCGCTCAAGCAGAGGTGATGCTTTCCAAAGAGCCCCTGGCGACGCAGCAATGCCCTCTCTCAGTTGCCGCGGGCTTGGCCTACCAACGCCTCGCTCAGCTGACGGGAGGCTTGCGCGCTTCCCTCTGCTACCGCGCCTCAATTCAAGCGTTCACCCGAGCGCTGGTCGAGTGGCCAGTCGTCAGTGGCGTGAGTCGGTGCATGTGGCTGCTGCAGGGCGAATCGAAAGTGGTCGATGCGCGCGCGTTGGGTGGCGTCACACCGATGTGGCTGGGGAATGCGAACGATGCCAACTCGTGCCACAACCGACGAGACGCCTACCTTTCGTCGGGCCCAGTCTTTGCGCTCTGTGGCAGCACCTGCGCCTTTCTGTTCGACGCCGGCTACAACGCCATCGACGTGTCGACGCAATGCGAGCGCTGACGCCTCAAGCCGAAGCCTGCTGCCAAGTGGGATGGCACCGGCCTGCTGCTCCCGACGTCATCTCTGGTGCAGACCCGCGGCCGGAATGAAGCGACGTAAGCTTCAGTTGACCCGTCAAGGGCTCTGGTGCCAAAAGGCCGCCCCATGAAGGCTCTGATGCTCGCAGGGGTCGTCCTCGTCGCTGGTTGTGGTGCACGAATTCCTTCAAGCTCGGACGCAAGCGAGCCGAACGCTGACGCGGGCACGCCCGGAACTGGCACACCCGACGCGGGCACACCCGGAACTGGTACGCCCGACACGGGCACACCCGGAACTGGTACACCCGACGCGGGCACGCCCGACGCCGGGAAGCCCGACGCGGGCACACCCGGAACTGGCACACCTGACGCGGGCACGCCCGACGCCGGGAAGCCCGACGCGGGCCAGGCCCCACGTCGCTGGCCGCCTCAAACGTCGGTCACCCACGACATTGACGTGAACCTCTCAGCGGTGCTCGAGACGCAGACAATCTCAGGCGCCTGTGCGGCGGTCGATGCGGGTGCAACCGACGATGCGACAATTCTGCGTTGCGGAAAGTGGATGTTCTTTTACGAGACCTTCGGCACCGTGGGGGTGCCGGTGGGACTTCTCGAGTTCGCACAGGAACACTACGCCGCCACCATCTACGGCCCTGGTTTTTCGCAGATGGGCTTCATTCCTGATCCTGCCGACACGAAGGGAATGCCCATCGGGTTGGCACCGACCACCGGCAAGTTGGAAACGGTCGTCACGCGCGCCTTCACCTGCGCCTCGTGTCACTTCGGCCAGTTGCCCGACGGGCGGTTTGCAGTGGGGTACGGCAACGGCAAGCTCGACTACGGCACCTTCGTCGCTTCGCTTGGTGCACCGCTGAGTCTTTCCTTGAACGAGAACGATCCGAAAGTCGCGCCGGCGCTTCGGATGCGGTTTGCCAGCGCGGTCGCAGCGGAGAAGATGAAGCCTGGCTATACCCTTAAAGTCGGGCTGCTCGGGCTTTCGTTGATCAGCGCGATTAACAGCGGCAGCTTGACGGTTCCTGAGCAGGAACGCTTCCTCGGCCTGAAGCCAGGCACGATGGACTTTCTAACCAAGCCAATGGTCGACGACGGCGTCTGGACGGTGAGCCGCGTCCTCTCGCTGTGGAATTTTCCAAGCGCGACCCAGCGCACTGCCACGGGGATGCCTCACGAGTTGCTGTCGTGGAATGGGGGTGGCAAACGCACAATGGATTTCCTGAAGGGCTTCGTTGCGATCGGCGTCGGAACCAACTGGAATGAGCAACGGCTGATGCCGCTCGAGCGCTACCTGCGTTCGCTGCGCGCCCCGGCACAGCTGCCTGCCGACGGAGACATCGAGACCGGTGCCAGGTTGTTTGTAGAGAAGGGCTGCCTCGGCTGCCACTCAGGACCCAGCGGCGAAGGCACGCGGGTTTTCACCTTCGCCGAAATGGGCACCGATGACGAGTACTCCAAAATCTATAACGCTCCCCCCGATGCAGGCCCCTGCTGCGGCCTTGGCGACGACCCGTCAACCGTGACCCGGGGAATCAAGGCGCCCCGGCTCGCGGGCTTGTTCTCGGTGCGGCGGATGCTGCACAACGGCTCGGTGTTGGGGCTCGACGAGTTGTTCTGTCTCGCGCCCCGAGACCCAACCACGGTGATTGCGCAGACCGCGAAGGGCCACGCGATGACCTGCGATGGCCTGAGCGGCAACGAGAAGCAGGCGCTGATTCGTTACCTCAACGCTCTGTAGCTTTGGTGTCACTGCCAGTTGCCGCGCTGCTCGACTACCGTCACGCCCGTCTGAGCACCGGCGCGTGCGTACGCTGACGACGTGTGCTGCGGTGATGAACGCTACTCCCCTCGTGAGGCGCACGCCGAAGCAGGTGCCCTGGATGCCGGGCAGGTCGGGCGCAACGCGTGGCGCGACGCGTGGCGCGACGACGGTCTGCACTACACCCTCTGCGAAGACGCTCGCGTTACTCTCAATGGCGCGTGGGATAGCTCCCGTAAGTTGATCAACAACGTCGCGACGCACTTCGCCGGTCTTCGGCACCGCGCCCAGGGAGCCGAGCGAGAAATGGTTGCCATGGCGCCGCGAGATAGCGCGAGTGCGAGCCGCGCGTCGGCCGACCAATCAGCCAGCTTGTAATGTGACATCATTTGGAGGTACATATACAGCCGACATGTCGCCCCGACCCGGAATGCGCATCGACGAGCTGGCGCGGAAGGCCCGCACCACCACCCGCAACGTCCGCGCGTACACCACCCGCGGGCTGATGCCGGCGCCGCTGATGAAGGGGCGGGTCGCGTACTACTCGGAGCAGCACCTGGGCCGGCTGCGGCTCATCGCCCGGCTGGTCGACCGCGGCTTCTCGCTCGCTGCGATCCAGGAAGTGGTGAAGGCCTGGGAACAGAAGCAGGACCTGAAGGATTTGCTGGGCCTGGAATCGGCGGTCACGACACCCTTCGTGGGAGATCAGCGGGTCGTCACGCTCAAGGAACTGACGAAGCTGGCGCCGCAGCTGGCCTCGCACGCTCCGCTGCTCGCGCGCGCGGTGAAGCTCGAGCTGCTCGCGGTCGAGCCGGACGGCTATCGCCTGCTCAACGAACGGCTGATCCGCGAAGGCAAGGCGCTGATCGAGGCGGGACTGCCGCCCGAGGCGGTGCTCGACACGCTGGCGCCGCTGCGCGCGTCGGTGGAATCGATCGCCAACCTCTTCGTCGAGCTCTTCCGCCGCGAGCTGTGGGTCCCGTTCATCGCGGCCGGCGCGCCCCCGAACAAGTTGCAGAAGCTCACCGAGCAGCTCGAGCGGATGCGGCCGATCGCCGGCCAGGTCGTCGAGGCGGTGCTCGAGCAGGTGATGGACCGCGCAATCGCAGAGACCGCCACCCGTGAAGTCGCCAGTCTTCCCCGAGGAAAAAAATGAACCAGCCTTTCAAAGTCCGAAACCTGCAGTTCCCGGTCGACGCCTCGCGCCCTCGCTTCTGGTACGACGGCCAGAAAGCGGTGTCGGCGTTCTACGACAACCTCTCGGTCTTCTTTCCCAAGGGCGAGCGCTTCTTCGTCGCCAGCGTGATTGCCCACCGCCACCACGTCAAAGACGCGGCGCTGCTCGAAGCAGTGAAGGCGTTCTGCGGCCAGGAAGGCTGTCACGGCCGCGAGCACGAGCGTTACAACGAGCTGCTCAAAGCGCAGGGCTACCCGATCGGGCCACAGCTCGATGATCTTCATGATCGAGGCGCAAATCCGCTACGCAATCCGCTGCATCGAAGCGATCGACAAGCGAGGCGCGCTGTTCGCAGACGTGCGTTCCGACGCGCAGCGCGAGTTCAACGACGAGATTCAACCGAGGTTGCAGAGCGCGGTGTGGGGCAGCCGTGGGCTTGCTATTGGTCGTCGCACAAGAAACCTCCGTTATGCAGCCTCATTTGGAGACCAAATTGTGAACACAATGCACCGCGCCCACCGTACTCAGCAACCGGCGGACTTCAGCTTCAAGCGCGGCGGGCAGCAAGGAATGTGACAATGCGCTTCAGCAGGTGCGCAGTCATCGAGGGGCGCATTGGGATGTTCCGAAAGCAAAGTCTTTAGGCGGGGCTGTCTCATCACCAGCGGTTGCTTGAGGGGTGGGTGGGGTGGCTGACCATCGTGCCACGCTCTGGATCAACATCACCTGATGAGTACGAGCGTTCACACAACTGTGAAGTGGAGTGCACACCTACTGAGAGCCCTGCGAGGCTGGCATGCGGCCTTGGTGGCGTCGTTGGTGTGCATCGACGCCATCACCAGGTGCCCCGTCAACGCCGCTTCTGCTGCAATCACTCGTGTCTCTTGGTCGCGGATCTCGCCAATCAACACCACGTTGGGATCCTGGCGAAGAATCATCAGGCCCACACGAGCGCCGAGGCTGCCACACACCGGCTGAGTGCTGGCAGGCGCGTGTCGAGGAGGCCCGTCGAGGCGTGTCCGCGATGCGCAAGGTGCCCCGTCGAGGTGAGCTCAACCGCACGTTGAGCAGCAGCCGTCGCGGCGTGCCCGACTTCCGATGCAGTCGCGTTCGTTTCATGCAGCGCCGATGATTCCTCGCCAGCGGCGGCGGTCTGTTGCGCGGTCACCGTGGCCAACTTGCCTGCGACCCAACTCGTGTGATCCCTTACGACGGTTCGCAGGAGGCAGCCCGAGCCGTTTCGGCCGTTGCCGTCGACATCGATTGTTTCAGACAGCTTCTCGCTCTTGAGCTCTGTCGCCAGGCCGCGCAGTGAGTCTTTGGCCTCCGTAGATGATAGAGCCGGCGCGCTCGACGAGTCTGAATTCAAGAAGCGACCACGTCACCCCGAGGTGAACCATGTTCTCGCGCGCACCGTTCCTCCTCTTGATGTTCGTTCTGGGAGCCTGCAACCTCGAGAGCTGCAAGCCTCAAGAAGTGGGCACGGGGATCGCAAAGCTCACGATTCGCAACGCCGGCGTCCTCACCAAGCTCATCGATGGAGACACCGCGTGCGGTTTCAAGAGCGACGCCGTTTTCGCAAACCCGAAGATCGAAGGAGCAACGGGCGCGGTCGGCACCGTGACGTGGACAGTCAGCGACTGCACCCTCGCCTTCGCCGACCCGACGACGGCGCTGAAGAACTGCAGCAACGTCGAGACGAAAGCCTCTGGAAGCGCCACCGTCTCGGGCACGCGAACCGTGACGGGAACGCTCACCGGCAATCCGAAAAACCCGGTGATCCCGACCAGCCCCGACGCGGCCCGCATCGCGCTCAAGGCCACGTTCGTGAACTTCGTGGCTCGAGCGGAGAACAGCGCCAACGCGCTGACGATCAAGAAGGGCAAGCTCTCGTGGGTCGCTGAGCCGCGGCTGGCCGTCAGCGCGGGCCGCGGCGTCTGCGCGGTGGCGACTCCCAACTCGACCTTCAGTGACGTCACGTACGAGAACGCGACGCTGTTCGTCGAGTCGAACGGCCGGCAGTTCGAGACCGAGGTCGTGGCTTCCGCTTTCGGGGCGCAAGTCGGCAAGCGGGGCGACAAGGAGAACTGGCTCGCAGGAGAGCTGAGCCTCTATGGCAAGAACGTGCTCTTCCCGGCCGCGGGCGAGCAGGCCGCGCTCGATCCGAACTACGACGCTGCTGCGTTCCTCGAGTCCTTCGCTTGCCTCGCGGACTTGAAGCAACCGCTGGACTACGTCTGCCCCTCGCTCACCGACCGGGTGGCGCAGGGCACCGCGCGCTTGACGGTCAGTGCGTTCGGCCGGCTGGCCGATTTCTTCGATGAAGAGACGAGCTGCGGCTTTGGCAACGCCACTGTGATCGCCACTGCGCGGCTGACGGGCACGATCGGCGAGCGCGGCGGCAGCGCGATGTACACGGTCTCGAAGTGCTCGGTGACCTTCGCCCAGCCGACTGCGGTGAAGACCGACTGCTTCGGCGCGATCACGTACTTCACGGGCACCGTCACGATGACGGGCACGAAGAAGGTCAACGGGATCCTCACCGGCGATCCCGCCCAGGCCATCGTGCCCACCTCGCGCGACCCTGCGCAGGTCGAGGTGACGTTCGACTTCACCAACTTCCGGGTCAGTGACTCGGTGAGCGCCAACACGCTGACGGTGGTCAACGGCACGCTTTCAGGCGGGCTGGCGACGCGCACCGCGCTGAACACCGACCTGGGCGCGTGCTCGATCAAGACGCCCGTCGCGACGATGACCCAGCTGAAGTACCAGGCCGCGAAGTTGATGCTCGGCAGCGACGGCAACTCGTTCTCGTTGGGCGTCTCGGGCTCGAACCTCGACGCGCAGAACGGCACCAAGGACGGCAAGTCGAACTACCTGGCAGGTACGTTGGTCGTCGATGGAAAGAGCGTGTCGATTCCGACGGACAAGGGCGCTCCGATTCTCGATCCGGACTTCAACCAGGCGCACTTCGATGGGGCGTACGCGTGCAAGCCGAAGATGAAGGTCGTCGCTTCGGACGACGAGTGCGCATTCATTGCGCCGCTGGCGGTGGGGGCCGCGCGGCTGATCGTCCAGTCGGTTGGGACGCTGGGCTCGATGGTGAACAAAGACACCGGGTGCGGCTTCGACAGCACGACGGTGAAGCTGATGCCGAGCCAGGTGGTCGGCAATTCCGGGCAGATGGGCTCGATGTCGTGGAAGATCACCAACTGCAAGTTGGGGAAGACGACGCCCCTGCAGGTGGATCAGGACTGC
>JANOHG010000698.1:0-2706 GCA_031406375.1 Archangiaceae bacterium
GATCGACATCGAGCTGCAGCTGCGGCGCAGCCCGAGTTTACGATGCACAAGCGGCGCATTCGAGAGGCTGGCGTAGTCCGTTATCTGGCTGTTGAGCAGAAACAGATCAATGTCTTCGGCCGCCACCGAGGCACGAGCCAGCGCGTCCTTGCCCGCGTTCGCTTCCATGTCGGAAAAGACCATGCCTTCGGGCATCACGCGGCGTTCGACGGAGCCGTTGAACGGGTCGTCCACCACCTCGCTCATCGCCTCGAGCGTCAACGCTTCGCCTGGCCCCGAAGGCATGTCAGCATCGACCTGGCGGCGCATCAAGCTCGTTCGCGCTGCCTCGCGCCAGCGCTCGACGACCGCCGCCGGCCACCAGTCATTTTTGCGAATCACATCGGGAAGAAAGATACCGACGCCATGAATCCCGACTTGCATTTAAGGCCCCCGGCCGCCCAACTCAACCTGACGCTTGACCTCGGTGAGCTCAGGTTCAGGAGGCGAAATTCTTGATCTGAGCGACTCTGCCGTGAATTGGAAAGGCAGCGGTAGGATCAATTTCGATATCCAACACCAACGGGATGTTCGAGTTGAGCCAGTCGGCTGGAATTGCGTGAAGATCTTCAGGAGTGCGGATTGTGATTCCCCGCGCTCCAATCGCACTGGCCATCATCGCGAAGTCGGTACGGGGACCATGCATGACGCCGTTGCGTCCGAAGATCTTCGAGAGGCCCGATTCGACCATTCGCATCCGGGCATCATTGAAGATGGCAAACACGACGCCAATGCCGCTCTGAACGCAGGTCGCGAGTTCCATGCCTCCCATGTGAAAGCCCCAATCGCCACAAATCGCGACCACTGGCCTCGACGGCCGCACCAGTTTTGCGCCAATCGCGGCGCCGATGCCTGAGCCCATCGAGCCGAGGCCAGTTGCAACGAGAAATGAGTCGGGGCGCGTGATGCGCAAGTAGTGGAGCGCGAAGATGGTGTGCTCGCCGATGTCGCTGGTGAAGATGGTGTCTTCAGGCAGCACGCGCTGCAGGCCACAGATCGCACGCGCCGGATTGATGGGCGTCGAGTTGTCAGAGATATCGGTGTCTTTGAGGTAGCGGACGCCTGTGTATGGAACTGCCGGAGCAGCTCGCCGAGTCATCTTCGAAACCAGCGATCGAAGGATCAGGTGCGAAGGTCCAATCAGGCCGAAGTCGACTTGGTAGTTCTTTCCGATTTGAGCCCCATCGATGTCAATCTGGATAAACGTCCGCGTGGGTTGAAGAACGGGGCTCCAACTGTTGGTGCCAGTCTCACCCAACCCACAGCCGATCGCTAACAGAGTGTCGATTCCCTGTTCGAGGTAATCGGACGCCGAAGTGTGGCCTCCAAATCCAAACACTCCCAACGACAGGGGGTCGTTCTCCGGAAACAGCCCCTTCGCGCGTGGCGTGGTGCAGACGGGAATGTTGAGCACCGAAGCCAGCGTGCCGACCAACCGCGTCGCTTCGAGATGCCGCGCTCCTGAGCCGACCAGAATCAATGCGCGCTTGCTGGTTTGGAGCGCCTTCGCGGCTTCACAAATCGTGTCTTCATCAAGTGTGAACTGTGTGGAGACGTGAGTCGCCGATCGCAAAGGCCGAACGCGCTCATTCGCGATGTCGAGCGGCAATGATAGAAATACCGGACCTTGGCGGCCCGAGAGCGCCGTGGCGACTGCTTTGCGGATGATGCTGGCAGCCGCCCGCGGGTTGGAAATCTCGGCAGAAAACTTCGTCACGCTTCGCACCATTCCGAGAATGTCAAGGTGTGAGCTGCTGCCTTCTTGCAAAGCGCCTCGGCCGAAATTCCGCCGCGGTACTTCTCCTCCGATCGCGATCATCGGCACGCCATCGGCGTAGGCGGACGCTAGGCCGGTGAGCGCATTCGTGATGCCAGGTCCTGAGGTCATCAGAACGCACGGCAGCGACCCGCCCACCTTCGAATGGCCCATCGCCATGAAGGCGGCGCCCGTCTCGTGGCGGGTGTTGATCACCCTCAACGTCGGCTGATCAAGCAGGGCGTCATAGATGGGGCAGATGGCGCCACCAGGGATTCCGTAAAAGGTGTCGACTCCGAGCTCTTTGAGGGTCTGGACGATCACGTCGGCGACCCGCATCGTCGCAACGGCAGGTGCAGGGGCGGTTACCGGCTCAGAAGTAACAGGTGCTGTTAACTCGATTTGCTTGAGTTGCTCGATCGACATGGATCGTCGGGTCGAGACAACCGTAAGTGAAGGTATCGCCATGAGGTAGGTCAGTGGTGCACAGTGCGTACCGTTTGACCTGTGGGAGCAGGGCCTACGAATCACGCGACGTTGGGTGTGCTTCGACTTGATGAGAGGAAGGTCAGCCCTGACTTTCGTCAGGAAGTTGACCCACCCAATCTGACTCGAACCAAGGGCGCAGCGGCGAGCAAACACAGCCCGGCGGCAGCATGCCCCGATTCGAGGTCAGGTGCCAAAGAGGAATCGACTGGCGCTAAACCAACTACCACCCACGTCAAAAGCTGAGAACCGCCCCCGCCCAAATTCCGTCGCGAAGCGGCACGACGCTTACGAGCGGCGCGCTGCCTTCTGGAGGCAGCAAGAAGAACACGGTTCCCGCGACAAGCGCTACGATCCCTGAGCCCACGCCGAGAATCAGGCTCGTGTTCGAGGTCCGATCAATTCGCGCCTGAAGAGCAAGCGCT
>JANOHG010000723.1:0-8903 GCA_031406375.1 Archangiaceae bacterium
CCTCCGGACGCGATGACCGGAGCGTCAACCGCCTCAGCCACCGCCCGCGTCAGCGCCAGCTCGTACCCACTGCGAGCGCCATCTCGGTCGATGCTGGTGAGCATCACTTCTCCTGCGCCGAGGGCGACGCACTGCTTCGCCCACGCAATCGCGTCGAGCCCCGTCGGCTGCTTGCCGCCATGGGTATACACGCGCCAGACGTCACCTTCGCGTCGGGCGTCGATGCTCGCGACCACACACTGCGAGCCCACCGCGGCCGCCGCCTCGGAAATCAAACCTGGCCGCTTCACCATCGCCGAGTTGAGGCTCACCTTGTCCGCACCGGCCCGCAGCGCGCGCGTCACCCCTTCCACCGAGTCGATGCCCCCGCCAATGGTGAGCGGAATAAAGAGGCGTTCGGCGGTTCGCTGTGCGACTTCCAGCAATGGCGCGCGCGCCTCGGCCGACGCAGACACGTCGAGGAAGACGACTTCATCCGCGCCGTCGGCCTCGTAGCGCGCCGCGAGCTCGACGGGGTCACCCACGTCGCTCAGCCCTTCGAACCTCACGCCCTTCACCACCCGCCCCGCGAGGATGTCGAGACACACGATGATTCTTCGGGTTGTCATCGCGTCTCTTCCCAGGTCACCGTTCCCTTGGTGCTGAAGACCACGCCACGCTCCGCCAGCGCCTGCTGCAGCGCGAGCCCCGTCGCCTTGAACGCAGCCTCGGTGATGTGGTGCCGGTCGCCACCCCGCAAGACGCGCAGGTGCAGCGTGCATTCTGCGGCGGTCGAGAAGCTGCGGAAAAAGTGGGTGTACAACTTGCCCGGAAGCTTGCCCGCGAAGTAGCCGCGCCCGCCGACGTCGATGACGGCCTGCACCAGCGCGTCGTCCATCGGAATCGTCCGCTCTCCGTAGCGCGCAGCAGTCGACGGCGTCACCTTGCGCACCAGCGCACCCAGCGTCAGCGCGACGTCTTCCATCAAATGGTGCTTCAGGTCACCCCGGGCGTGAATCTCGAGGTTCAGCCCGGCATACCTGGCGAAGGTGGCGAGCATGTGGTCGAAAAAGACCAAACCGGTGTCGACCTTCACGGCGGCGCCCACCGCCACGGTGATTCGCGTTTCTTTCGTTTGCCTGCTGAGCGTTTTCATTGTCCGAACTCCTGGGCGAGGGCGCTCGCGTCAAGCAGCCCGGTGTACAACGCCATCCCGATGACCGCCGCGCGCGCGCCTGCCGAGGCGAGCTGCCGCAAGTCTTCCAACGTGGTGACACCGCCGCTCGCAATCAAGGGCGCGCGGCATGCCTCGACGGCCTCGGCAATCAGCGGCAGGTCGATGCCAGTCAGCTGCCCTTCGACATGGACGGCGGTGACGAGCACTGCAGCCAACGGAAGCGGAGCCAGGCGCTCGAGAAGTGTTGCCAACGTCAGCGCGGTGGTCTGGGTCCACCCGCGCGTCACCACCTGCCGTCCGCGCACGTCGGCGGCAACGACCAGCCGCTGCGGGAACTTCGTCACCATCGCCTCGAGCCAACCAGAATCTTCAATCGCGCGAGTCCCCACCACGACGCGATCCACTCCGAGCGCCAACAGCCGGTCGATCGCTGCTTCGTCGCGCACCCCCCCACCGACTTGCAGCCGCACGCCTGCCAGTCGGCTCAGCCTCTGAATGACCTGCAGGTTCGAACCCCGTCCGAGCGCAGCGTCGAGATCCACCACGTGCTGGGCAGTGAGCCCTGCCTGTGCCCATTGGCCTGAGACCGCGAGCGGATCCGGAAGACGCACCCGTTCATCGTCGTAGCTGCCGCCGACGAGCTGCACGCACATCCCGTCTCGAAGGTCGATGGCTGGAAGCGCCTTCATGCGCTCACCTCGGTCACCAGCGCGCGCAACAACCTCAGCCCCGCCGCCGAGCTCTTCTCAGGATGAAACTGCACGCCAACCGTGCGGTGCTTCTTGATGATCGACGCCACCCGTTCATCGCCGTGCTGCGCCCATGCGGTCACCACCGCCGAGTCGACGGGCCGGCAGGCATAACCATGCGCGAAGTACATCTCGTCCAACCCATCTACCTTCGTCCAGCCAATGTGCGGAACCCGCCGCGTGCGCAGCCGCGTCACCTGACCGGCAATGAAGCCGAGCCCAGCGCCGGCACCTTCTTCGCTTGCATCGAAGAGCAGCTGCATTCCAAGGCAAATCCCCAGACACGGTCGACCGCGTTCGAGCTCAGCACGCAGCGCTTCCCGCCCAGCGGCCAACCGCGAAGCGCCAAGCCCGAAGGCGCCGACTCCCGGAAGCACCAGCAGACCATCGGCCCGCGCACAAACAAGTGGGTCTGTCTCGACGCTTGCATCGACGCCCACCGCCGCCAACGCGCGTGAGAGGGAATGAAGGTTGCCCGCGCCATAGTCGAAAATGATTGCCTTCATCGGGATGCCTCGGTGAGCGCGTCGAGGCAGCGCTCGAGCATCGGCCAGGGCCCGATGGTGATTCGCACCGCCTCGCCAATTCCCGTCAGCCCCGAAAACGCCCGAACAGAGACGCCGAGTTCGCGCATCCGAATGGCGAGCGCGTCGGCGCGCATCGCAACCGGCACCAGCACGAAATTCGCCTCGCTTGGACGCGGGCTGAACCCACGCTTAACCAGCGCAGCGGCAAAGCGCGCCCGAAGCCCCACGGTTTCTGCAGCGCGCTCGGCCACCCATTGACGGTCCTCCGTCAACGCTGCGAGCGCGGCGCGCTCGGCCACATTGCCCACCTTGTACGGCCCGCGGGTCTTCTCAATCTCTGCCACCAGACGCGGCGACGCCACTGCCCAGCCGACGCGCAACCCTGCAAGTCCAAACGCTTTCGACAAAGTCCTCAGCACGACGAGGTTTTGAGACACCGCAGCCAGCGCCGCATGGCCGGGCTGGGCTGAATAGTCGACGTACGCCTCATCAAGCAGCACCACGGCGCGTGTTCTCGCCAGCAGGGCATCGAGAAAACCCTTCGGCAGCAGGTCCCCCGTCGGGTTGTTGGGTGAACACAAATAGATGAGCCGCGCTCCTGAGCTTGCGAGCGCGTCGACGTCGAGGCTGAACGGCTTGGGGACGACGCCGTTGGCCTGCGCGAACGTCGGGACGATGCCGAATGTCGGGGGGCAGTACGCCAGCATCTCTCCGGGCTCAGCGAACGCCCGCACGGTGGCGTCGATGACATCGTCGCTGCCGCATCCGGTGACGATGCATTCGGCAGGGACTTGCGCCTCGAGCGCCAACGCGGCGCGCAGCGACTCGACAAACGGCGATGGGTACCGCGTCACCGTCGAGGCGTTGAGGGAGCCGAGCACTTTGGCCACGGCAGGAGACGCGCCGAACAAGTTCGTATTGTCGGTCAGGTCTATCTCGCACGCAGGGCGGGGCGGCACATACCGGGCGATGGTCGACAAGGTCGGTCGCAAGCGCGGACTGGGCGAGGCAGGCGCGAGTTCGACACCCGACTTCCACCCCGCCGCCGCCGCGGCGTGCGCGGGCAGACCCTCGCTCGCCGCGAGCGGTTGTACGTCGTGGGCGAACGATGCCGCCGCAGAGCGCGAAACGCGCTGCCATGTCGTCCATCGCACGAAGTCCAGCACTGACAGGCCGCTGAACCGGCGTGCGGCGCCCGCGGTGGGAAGGACGTGGTTCGCGCCGGTGAGGTAATCACCGAACACCACCGACGACGTCTCACCAACGAAAACCGTGCCTGCGTTGCGCACTTTCGAAAGCGCGGCGTCGGGGTCGCGCAGCGCAAGCAACACGTGCTCGGCCGCGAACGCCTCGACGAACGGCCACGCCTCTTCCAGCGCGCCAAGGGTGAGCACAGCGCCGCGCGTCGACAACGCTGTCTCGATGGTCCGGCTGCGCTGCTGCACTGCGACGGCGGCCTCGAGCGTCGCAAGCACGAGCGCGGCCAGCGCGTCGCCCTGAACCAACGCGACGCAGCAGGCATCAACGTCGTGCTCTGCCTGCGCCAACAGCTCGCGCACCAGCACATCGGCGTCGGCTGAGTCGTCGGCGACAATCAGAATCTCTGATGGGCCGGCGGGCGAGTCGATGCCCACTTCGCCCGCGACCTGTCGCTTCGCTTCGGCGACCCAGGCATTGCCCGGGCCGACAATCCTATCCACCCGCGGAATCGTGACGGTGCCGTAGGCGAGCGCTGCGATGGCACCCGCTCCGCCCACCGCGAACACCCGGTCTGCGCCTGAAAGCTCTGCCGCTGCGAGCACGACGTCTGACGGCAACCCATTCGCGCCAGGAGGCGAGCACACCAGAATCTCTTTCACCCCTGCGGCGCGCGCCGGCACCACTCCCATCAAGACGCTCGAGGGGTAGGCCGCTTTCCCGCCCGGCGCATAGACGCCCACGCGCTCGAACGGATCTGCGCGTCGGCCCACAATCACCCCGGGTTCGACTTCGACTTCGACAGGGCCGGGCAGCATCGCCCGCGCGACGCGCTCGAGGTTGCGCGCCGCCCGCTCGAGCCCCGTGCGCACCGAGGGCTCGAGGCCGGCCAACGCCCGCCGCCGTTCACCTAAGGGAACCTCGAACGAGGACACCTGGGCGCGATCATAAAGGGCGGTGAGCCGCCGCAGCACCTCGTCCCCGCCGGCGCGCACTTCACTCAACAGGTGCGTCACCTTCGAAGTCACCGACGGGTCTGACGAGAAGCTGCGCTCGAGCAAAAACTGCCGCGCGCTCGGAGCCAACGACGCCAATCGCCCGCGAAATCGAACGCTCATCGCATCAACCTCTCGATTCGGGTGACGAGAATCCCTTCGCAGCCGAGCGCCTTGAGCTTCGCAACGGTGCGAAACACTGCGCTCGCAGGCACCACCGCGTGCATCGCCACGAAACGCGCTGAGTCGAACACTTCGGAAAGAGTGGGCCCATTGAGCCCAGGCAAACACTCTCGCACTAAGGTGAGCTGCTGCTTCGGTACGTTGGCCATCAGGTAACGCTGCCCGCGCGCGCAGAGCACCGACGACAGCGCCAGCGCGAGATCCTGCACTTCTTGCCGCGCCGCCACGTCGTGACGCGCCACCAGACGCGCAGTCGATTCGAGCACGGTTTCGATTTCGCGCAGGCCGTTCACCTTGAGCGTTGAACCGGTGCTGGTGAGGTCAACCACCACGTCGGCAATGCCCAGGTGCGGAGCGATTTCCGCCGCGCCCGCTACGGGAACAATCTGCACCGGCAGGCCGCGCTTTTCGAAGAAGGCATTCGTGATTCGAGGAAAGGAGGTCGCCACCCGCGACCGCGGCTTCAACGCAGACAAGTGGGTGATGCCGCTCTCTTCGGTCGCGGCGACCACCAACCGGCAGCGGCCGAACTCGAGATCAAGCAACTCAGTGAGCGGGCGGTTCGACTCCGAGACGAGGTCTTCCCCGGTGACGCCCACGTCGGCGGCCCCGTCGGCAACGAACTCAGGAATGTCCTGAGCGCGAACGAAGATCGCCTCGTACCCGTTGCCGAGCGACGCGGTCAGCGACCGCTGCGATCGGCCGTGGATGGCGAAGCCAGCGTCGTCGAACAGCGCGTTCACGTCTTCTTGAAGTCGACCTTTGTTCGGTAGCGCAACGCGAATCATGACAACGCCTTGGGTGAAATGTTTGTCTTTGCCTGCACGTGGTTTGCTCCTGTGGACAATAAAAAACCCGCCTCCGGGGTCGGGGCGGGTTGGGTTGGTTCTCACCGAAAATGCTCAAAACTCGGTTAGATGACCAACCCGCTCCCGTGATGCAGGAGATGATGGCGAATCGCAGTCACAACGCTGGCTACGAGGAAAACGCGCTCGCCCGAGATGGCCTTCGAGGTGCTGAACGGGACGGCGGAACGCATCTGGACGAGATGGTCAGGGTTTTCTCGCCCCGCGTCAACAGGGCGAGACCAAGGTTTTCTAATTCATTGATTAGCGGACGGCGTCGTTCAAATTCACGGCTCGCTCGAATCGTTTCGGCGAATCCACGGCATCATCTCGCGCATCCGTCGGCCAACCTCTTCGATGGGGTGCTCTTTTCCTTCCGTGCGCAGCTTCTCGAACACCGGTTTTCCGGCCTGGTTCTCGAGGATCCACTCACGGGCAAACACGCCTGTCTGTACTTCGCGCAGAATCTTTTTCATCTCGAGCTTCGTCGCCTCGTTCACCACCCGAGGGCCGCGGGTGTAGTCACCGTACTCGGCGGTGTCGCTCACCGAGTGCCGCATCCAACCCATCCCGCCTTCGTAAATCATGTCTACAATCAGCTTCAGCTCGTGCAGACACTCGAAGTAGGCGCTTTCGGGTTGATAGCCAGCCTCGACGAGCGTCTCAAAGCCTGCCTGAATCAGCGACGTCACACCCCCACACAACACCGCCTGCTCGCCGAACAGGTCCGTCTCGGTCTCTTCCTTGAACGTGGTCTCCAACACTCCGGCGCGGGTCGCTCCGATTCCCCGTGCATAGGAAAGCCCGAACGCTTTCGCCTGGCCGCTGGCATCCTGGTGCACGGCCAGCAGCGCGGGCGTGCCCATCTTCTCTTGGTACAACCGTCGAACCATGTGCCCGGGTGCCTTCGGCGCCACGAGCGCGACGTCGATTTCCTTCGGCGCGACGATTTGCCCGTAGTGAATATTGAAGCCATGCGCGAAGAGCAGCGTCTTGCCTGCCGCGAGGTTCGGGCCAATCTCAGTGTCGAACAGTTTCTTCTGCGTCTGGTCAGGGACGAGCACCATGATGACCTCTGCCTCGCGCGTCGCCTCGGCGACCGAGGTGACCTTCAGGCCAGCGCCTTCTGCCTTCGCGCGTGACTTGCTGGTGGCGTGCAGGCCAACCCGCACATCGACCCCGGATTCCTTCAGGTTCAACGCATGCGCGTGCCCCTGGCTGCCGTACCCAAGGACGGCGACTTTGCGCGCGCGGACCAATTCCAGCGAGGTGTCACGGTCGTAATAGATTTTCGGCATGGCTCGTTTTTTGCTCCATTGGTTGAGGTGAAACGACGGACTGCGATTCAAAGCCGACGGGGATGTGAGTGATTGCGCCCAGCGCGGCCGACGACACCAGCGCGGCGTACTTGGCAAATACACCGTGGGTGAAGCGCGGGGGACGCGGGCGCCAACTGACGAGCCGGCGGGTCAGCTGCGCAGCGGTGAGCTCGACGCTGAGCAAGCGCTGCGCGACATCGAGGCATATCCAGTCGCCTTCCTCGAGCGCGGCGATCGGCCCGCCCACCGCCGCTTCCGGAGCGACGTGGCCCGCCATCAAGCCGCGCGTGGCTCCGCTGAAGCGGCCGTCGGTCAGCAGCGCCACCGACTCGCCCAGGCCCTGACCCACCAGCGCCGCGGTGACGCCCAGCATCTCGCGCATCCCGGGTCCACCCCGGGGTCCCTCGTACCGAATCACCACCACATCGCCGGGCTGGATTTTCCGCGCGCTCACCGCGGCAAATGCGTTTTCCTCACAGTCGAAGACCCGCGCTGGGCCGCGGTGGAACAGCCGTTCGTGGCCGCCCATTTTGATGACGCAGCCTTCAGGAGCGAGGTTTCCTCGAAGAATCACCAACCCTCCACTGCTGCGCAGCGGCTTTTGCGTCGGCAGAATCACCTTCTGACCTGGGCTCTCGGACACCGCGTGAAGGTGCTGCGCCCAGGGCTCTCCATCGGCGGCACGCTCGTCGACATGCAGCTGTCCTGCTTCGACCAGCCGCTGCGCCAGAACGGGCACTCCGCCCGCGTGGTGGAAGTCGACCGCTGCGTACTTGCCGCCGGGCTTGAGGTCCGCGAGCAGCGGAGTGCGGCGGCTCACGCGATCAAAGTCCTCGAGCTCCAGCGCGATGCCTGCCTCTTGCGCCAACGCCAGCAAATGCAGCACCGCGTTGGTGGAACCGCCGGTCGCGGCAACGCCGGCGATCGCGTTCTCGAACGATTTGAAGGTGACAATCTGCTTGGGCGTCTGAGCGCGTGCCAACAGCTGCATCACCAGCTTTCCGGCCGCGCGCGACGCCGCTGCTTTGCTGGGATCTTCGGCCGGAATGCTCGCGTAGCCTGGCGCGCACACGCCCAACAGCTCGAGCGCGAGCGCCATCGTGTTCGCGGTGTACTGGCCGCCACACGCACCCGCGCCTGGACATGCCACCGCCTCCAACTGTGCCAGCCGTTCCAGACTCATCTTTCCGGCTGAGACCGCGCCGACGGCTTCGAAGACGTCTTGAATGGTGACGTCTTTGCCCTCGAAGCAGCCCGGGGCAATCGACCCACCATACAGAATGAGTGACGGGAGGTTGAGCCGGAACAACGCCATTGCCGCGCCCGGCGCGGTCTTGTCGCAACCGACGAGTGCGACAACTCCATCGAACAGATGCCCGCGACAGACCAGCTCGATCGAATCCGCAATCACTTCGCGGCTGACCAACGACGCCCGCATCCCTTCGGTGCCCATCGTGACGCCGTCGCTCACCGCGATGGTGTTGAACTCCAGCGGAGTGCCCCCCGCCGCCCGAATTCCTTCCTTCACATCTTCCGCCAGGCGCCGCAGGTGGAAGTTGCACGGCATCGTTTCAATCCAGGTGTTCGCGACGCCGATCAACGGCCGCTGCAGCTGCTCTTCAGTCAGCCCTGTCGCTCGGAGCATCGCGCGGGCGGGCGCGCGCGCGTACCCTTCGGTGATCGCCCGGCTCTTGTGACGCAAGTCGTTGGACATCGGTTTTGCTCCGGTTCAGCGCAAAAGGTGTTTGAGCACTGCATCTCCGACTTGCTGGGTGCTCGCGGCCACGCCCCCGGTGGGAAGCAGATCCGCGGTGAGGATTCCCTCTTCAATCGTTGCCGCGACCGCCGCTTCGTCCGCTCGAGCCTCGCGATCCAACAGCAGGGAATGCCGCAGTAACATCGCCACGCTCGAAATCGTCCCCAGAGGATTCG
>JANOHG010000737.1:0-2452 GCA_031406375.1 Archangiaceae bacterium
GCCACCTCGGGCTTTACCCGCCAGACGTATTCGAGCCGCTGCTTCTTCTCGTCGTCGTCGTTGACGCCCATGTTGAAGCCGCCGGTGCTGAAATTCACGATCACCGGGCACCGCTTGTTCACTTCGGCCTTGATCTGACCATAGGTCTCGACGCTCCAGGTCGGGTCGCCCGTCAGCGGCTCGCGGGCGTGAATGTGCACCTGCATCGCGCCAGCGTCGTAGGCGCGCTTCGCCTCGTCGGCGATCTCGGCGGGCGTATACGGGATTCCAGGATGCTGCTCTCGCTTCGTGAGCACTCCGGTGAGCGCGGCAGTCACCAGCACCTTGTCTTTTGACATCGTCATGGTCAGCGATCCTTCCAGTTGGGTTTGCGCTTCTCGAGAAATGCGGTGACGCCTTCGGCAGCGTCCTCCGCCAATACGTTGATCGACAGGTTGGCGGCGAGCAACTCGATCGCCTGTGCCAGCGGCAGTCCTTCAGCCGCGAGAAACGCTCGCTTGCCCAGCTTCACAATCGCCTGGCTCTTGTTCGCCAGCTTTCCGCCGAGCACTTCAACCGCTGCATCGAGACCGCCGGGCTCTGCTACCTGGCTGATAATCCCCATTCGCTGGGCCTCGAGTGCGCCAATCCGATCGCCGGTCAGCAGCAACTGCAGCGCTTGCTTGCGGCCGACGTGACGCTGAAGCAACGCCAGCAACATCATCGGAAACAAGCCGCGGTCGATCTCTGGCAACCCCACCTGCGCGTCGGAGCCCGCAATCGCGAAGTCAGATGCGAGCACGAGCCCGACGCCGCCAGCGAGCGCATGCCCATTAAGGCGCGCGATGGTGGGCTTCGAGAAGGCCTGCAGCTTCAACAGCAGCGCGCCGTAGCCGCGGCGGCCCTCATGGCCGGCTAGAAATCCGTCTGACATGCCGCCCAGATCTCCGCCGGCACAAAATGCCTTCGACCCCGCCCCCGTCAACACGACCACCCGCACCGACGGGTCGGCCTCGGCCTTGTCGAGGCCGTCAAACAACCCCGCGATCACCGGAGGAGACAACGCGTTGCGCGCCGCCTCGCGGTTGATCGTCAGGCGCGCCGCTGGGCCCTGGGTTTCGTAGATGACTTCGCGTTCGTCCATTTTTCCTCCGCCGCTAAAAGCGGCATTGCGCCATGCAAGAATGTCTCTGCGACCTGGTCACAAGCGCGGTCGAGCACCGACTCGTCCTTGCGATCAAGCAAGCCGAGCACGAACGCAGTCAGGCCCATCTCGATCGCGCCGAACAACATCGTCGCGGCCAACAGCGGATCCATTTCGGGCTTCAGCTGGCCCTTTTCCTTCGCTTCCTGAAAGAGCAGCGATGCAATGCGGATGACGTCCGAAAATGCCGTGCCTCGATTCACCGACCCGCCCGACGGGCTGCGGCCGACTTCGAGAATCAGCACTTTCACTCCGCGGGGATCACGCCTGTAAGCCTCGAACGCCACGCCGACGACGCCGCGCACCCTATCCTCGAAGGTCGTGCTCTTGCTGACCTGCTCGGTGAGTCGTTCGACGAACCCCGACCAGCCACTGTTGAACACCGACTCGAGCAGCTCGTCCTTGTTTTTAAAGTAGTGGTACACCAGCCCGTACGCGACGCCTGCCTCCCGCGCGACGTCGGCGATTCGGCAGCCGTGGTAGCCCTTCTTCGAGAACACCTCGACGGCCGCCCGCAGAATCGTGCGACGGCGGTCTTGCTCACGGGTGGTCTGCTGCGCCAACACCTTAGCGGCCATGACTCAGGGCATATTGATTCCCGAATCAATAATCAAGGACTTGGGTGCCTGCGGCGCCTACTCGACCTTTCCGCGAATGGTACCAATCGCGAGTTGGAAAACGTGTCCTTCCTGCTGCGCCGCGGTGAAGGTACACAGCAAAGGCACGCTGAACTCAATCGGAGGATTCCGAATGAGAGGAACGCTTGCCGGCGGGGCGGTTGGATCGCGGGCGTCGCGGATCCCAAAGCCAATCAGCGCATAGGGCGGATAGGTGTACTTGAAGCCCGCGTTCACTCTCTTCGGCGTGGCGAGCACGGGTGACTTGTCGTCGGTACCGCCAACCTCGCAACCGTCGCCGTCTCCGTTCTGCGCAATGCTGTTGAACCAGGGGTCCGAGAGCAAGAACTTCGCGGTCAAAGCAATGCGGTGCTTCTCGTACATCGGATCCGGAGCTCCGTAGAAACCCATGAACGGAACGAAGATCGGCCCGACGGGGTCGATGACGCGCAAGATAGGTTCGGTGCCGGTGCTGTCTTTGTCGCTGGGGATTCCCGTCCACAGCAAGCGCTCTTGAACCCAAATCAGCGTGTTGGCATCCCACTGCTTGTTCTTCCCGTCCCATTGGCCGCTGCCATTGGTGTCGATGTACCGTTCACCTTGATTCCAGGTGCCGTTATCGTCGTTGTCGACGAACGGCTCGGTCAAATCG
>JANOHG010000745.1:0-1817 GCA_031406375.1 Archangiaceae bacterium
CATCGCGTTGATGTTCGCGAGTTGCTGCGGCGAGGCGTTGCCGCGGATGCGCACCTGCCAGCCGATCACGTTCGTCGCGTTGGTCGGGAACGCGGTGACCGCGGCGATAGTCTGCACGCGTCCGGTCTCGTCCATGTTGCGGAAGAAGGTCTTGAGGAAGGTCTGGAGCGGGTGCGCGGCGAAGAAGGGATGTCTGCCGGGAATGCGGATCAAATTCGACGCGCTGTCGCGGGTGAAGGCCACGGACTTGATGTCGTTGCTGAAGGACCTCGGAGCAGCCGACAGCCCGCATCCGATTGTGGTGGGGGAAGAAGAGGTTCGAAAGTCATTGTCGCCCGCGGCTCAACTTGTAGCGCTGAAGGATCTTCACGCCCGCATCAGCCCGATCGAGTTGCCCGTCGCTCAGGTGCCAGACGATACAACGGCGCCCTTTTTGAGGCCGGTTGCTTCGACGATTACCGCGCCCGCTTTCAAGCCTTTGGCTCCTCTTGTTCCGTCGCCATCTCCACCAGCGCGCGTCGAGCCCGCGCCTATCTCTTCCCGGTTTTCGAATTCACCGACTGGGATTGCGATGCCCGACAGCCCGCGGTTGATTGTTCAAGTGCAGGGCCTGCTGATGCAGTTGGGTGAGCTGCAGAGTCTTCTCGAGCTGCGCGAGAAGGAACTCAGCTCGTTGCGCGACCGGTTGCAGGTGAAGGAAGAGGCGCTGGACAAGTCGGACCGCGAACGGAAGGCAGCAGAGCTTGCGATTCAGCGGCTGGCGATGCAGTTGGCGTCACGACGCTAGTGCGGGTAGGAATCGGCGCAGGCGCGCTGTTGGGTTTGATCGTCTTTGCGATCGAAGGCGCGGTGGCGCTGGGCCAAGGGGCGGTCGGTCTCAACCTCGACACCAACGGGCCATTCACGGCGCTCTTCGCGGCGGCTCGACCGCTGTTGCCGAGCCTGCTGGCTCGAGTGGCGGTCGCCTACGCCGCGGGCGGTGCAGTTCTAGGCCTGGCCGCAATCACGTTGAGCCGAATGGTGGTTACCAATGACACCTGGCGGCTGCGACGGGCGGTGGTTTTCCTGGTCGAGTGGGGTGCGCTTGCGCTCACGCTTGTTTGGCTGCGCGCAATCGAACGCCCAGCGCTGTTTGACGACCTGACCTGGTTCAGGCCTTTGCTGGGGTGGCTGGTGCTGCACGGAGAACCATGGCATCCGTGGTTGTTTCTCGTCGGGTGGGTGGGCGCGCAGGGTGTCCGATGGATGCGAACGCGCACCTCAAAGGGCGTGGCGCTGCGTTGGTCGCGTCTGGCTCAGCTGGCTGCATTGGTCGCGGCGGGATGGGTTGCCGCGTCGGCCTTGAGAAGCGGCGGCCCGCGGTATCCGCTGTACGTGTTGATCGGCGTCGATGCTTTTCGTCCCGATCGATTGACTGCGTACGGCGCCACCAAGACGGTCGCGCCGCACCTGGATGCCTTCGCGGCTGACGCAACGGTGTTCGATCGCGCGTTCACGCCGCTGGCTCAGACCGAACCCGCCTGGAGAAGCCTGCTGACGGCGCGATACCCTCCAGCAACCGGAGTGCGCTACCCGCTGACGGCGGAATCTCGGTGGGTCGAGCTGCCCACCTTCACTGCAGCGCTCGAGCGCAGCGGGGTGCGTACGCATTGGGCAACCGACTGCTCTCGCTTCAACCATCAGGGGCCGCTTTCGGGGTTCAGCGAGCGCGTGCAGCCCCCAAAGGGCGCGATCAACTTTGCCCTTGAGAAAATGCGGTTCCGAGCCCTGGGTGTGGTGGCCGACAATCGGCTCGGTGCGATGTGGGTGCCAGAGTT
>JANOHG010000753.1:0-4161 GCA_031406375.1 Archangiaceae bacterium
CAGGTGAACGCCAACGTCAGCGAGGCCGACATCGGCGACGTGCGGGCGGGACAGGCCGCGTCGTTCAGCGTCGACGCCTATCCCGAGCGTCCGTTCACCGGCACCGTCTCGCAGGTACGGAACTCGCCGCTGAACGTTCAGAACGTCATCACCTACGACGTCGTGATCGACGCCGCCAACGCCGACATGGCGCTCCGGCCCGGCATGACCGCGAACGTCGACATCGTGACCGGCCGGCGCGACCAGGCGCTGCGCGTGCCGACGGCGGCGCTGCGCTTCCGGCCTCCCGCGGTTGACGGCGCTCAGCCTCGAGGCGACTGTAAAGCGCTCGGGTGTACTTGCGCAGCTGCGTCGAGGTCTCGGAAGTGGACCCAAACGTCACCATCAGCCCGGCGGCGTGCCAGGTGGTTCCTGAAGTCAAGCGGTCACGCTCGAGCAGAACCACGTCTTTCCAGCCCATCTGCGCCAGGTGGTAGGCGACCGAGGTTCCGATGATTCCACCTCCCACGATGACGACGCGCGTTCGCTTGGGGAGGTTGGGAAGTGACATCGCGCGAAGATACCTGACGAGGCGCGCAACGAGACCGCTACTGGATCTGCGACGACACGATCGGGTCCTTCGCCCCGCTGGTCCAAGGAAGATCTGGCCACCACCGTTCGAGCTTCGGCGGTGCGCTGGGCTCAATGCTCTGACCGGGCCTGGGCGCGATCAGTCTCTGGCCTGCGCGGGTACCCGCTGCGAGCACGCGCTCGATCGGCTCAGTCCACCCATGGGCGGCAAGAGGAAACAGACCCCAGTGCACCGGCAGCAAGACCTTTCCGTTGACCCATTGATGGGCGGTCACCGCCTGCTCGGGTCCGATGTGCCAGTCGGGCCACGCGCGGTGGTATTGGCCGACTTCGATCATCGTGAGATCAAAAGGCCCAAGCTTTTCCCCAATCTGCTTCATCGCAGGAAACAGCCCGGTGTCACCCGAGTAGTAGACCCGATGCTGAGGGCCAATCACCGCGTAGCCCGCCCAGAGCGTCGCATCCTTGTCGAACACCGTTCGTCCCGAAGCGTGCCGCGCCGGAGTCATCACAATCTCGAGCATTCCGACCCGGGTGCGTTCCCACCAGTCGAGCTCGACGATCTGCGACTCGGAAATTCCCCAATAGGCGAGGTGCGCACCGATGCCGAGAGGCACGATGAACTTCGTGCTCCAGTCCTTCATCGCGACAATCGTCTGCCGATCAAGGTGGTCATAGTGGTCATGCGAAATGAGCACGGCGTCAACTGGCTTGAGGTCTTCGAGCGCGGCGGGCGGGGGGTACCAGCGACTGGGGCCGAGCCACGTCAACGGCGACGGCCGCTGGCTCCAGACCGGGTCAGTCAGCACCCGATGCCCATCGATCTCGACCACCGTCGACGAATGCCCCAACCAGGTGACGCGCAATCCGGTGGGTGGCACATCTGCGAGCCGGGTGGACACCGCCGGAACCGCCGTGCTCGGAGACACGTCAGGGCTGACCTCCATCATCGCGGTCAGCCCGCCCCAGAGGTCGTTGATCAACGGCTGCGGATTCTCGAAGTGACCGTCTTTCCATTCCGGCGACTTTTCCATTCGCGCGCGGCGATCGCCGCTCGCGCTGTCACCAAACGCGGTCCACGCGTTGGCGGCGGTGGCGATCAACCCGACGATAATCACCAACCCAAACCAACCAAAGAGCCTCAAGACTCGGCCACGCAGCGTTCGCTTTCCCATCGGCGTGGAACTAATCCTCACACGCTGCGTTCGCGCTGGGCGCAGGTACGCGAGGCGTGCCTTTCGCGAAGCTCTCGAGAAAGCACCGGTACTCGCGCCGAGCGGTTTCTATCTGGTAGGCGATCTCGTGACCGTCTTCGATCTTGTCCTCGGGATGCTGGATCACCACCCCGGTGACGCGCGTGCCCGTGGCGCTGGCGAGGTTCCCTGATGCAGGCAGCGGGATCCGCTTGCGCCCGACATACGTCAGTACCTCGACCAGCGGTGTCTGCGCCGAAAGCCCCGTCTGTTCAGCGCTGTCGAACGTCTCGCCCGCAAGATCGAGCCCCAGCGACAGGCTCAGCGCGTTGGCGATTCGCGGAAGAATGTAGTTGTCGACGAGTCCCTGAAACATCAACACGTGACGCGGTGACTCGCCGGCGGTGGGGGCTTCGATGATCCGCCGCGCATAGGCCTGCGGCTCTGCCGGCTCGGCGGCCCATTGCACCAGCGACATCACCGGATCTTCGGCGGTCAGCCTGCGACCGTCGCTCGAGTAGCCGATCAACACCTCGGCGAGAGGGCGGACCTCGAGTGGTTTGCGTTTGTAGAGAATGTTCTCGATCCAGCTCGCGCCGGCTCCGCTGAGAATCGCCGCGCGGAACTTCGGCTCATGGGCAAGAACGAGCGGACCAATTGTCGCGCCCATCGAGTGGCCCATCAGCGCCATCTTGTTGACGTCGAAGGAGACTTTCGCCGAGCCAGCGGCGGTGCGCGCCCCTGGGCAGCCGGTCGCGTCGAATGAAAGCGCCTCGAGCACATGCGCCAGCAACACTATCTCGAGCGCCGACTGGCGGATGTTGTCGCGCAAAGCTGCGGCGTTGAACATGTTGAACATCAGCAGCTGTTCATCGCCCTTCGTCACGTTGCGAGGGCCGCCGTGAGGGCCGTCGACCATCGCTCCGGCGAACCCCGCCTTCGCAAACTGCAACGCGGGCCCCGAGCCAGGAATTATCGCTGTTCCACCGGCAGTTGCGTGTTGCCCGCGGTCGACCAGCGGGCGATCTCCGCCTCCTCCGGTGCGAATGAAGACGGTCACGGGCAACCCGGCAGCCGGAATCGTCGCACGGGGTACTGTCACCACCAACCGCGCGATCTCGGTGGTCTGAACCTTAGGCACGCCCTGTTGATCAAAGACCCAGCGGCCGCCGGTGTTCGAGTACGGAGGGGTTCCTGATTGGTAGATCGGCATCTGGATCGTGCTCGAGAAGGCGCAGTAGTCGTCGAAGGTGTCGCTGAGCGTGAACTGTGCCGGCACCGGAAGCGCGCGCGACAGCACGTCGTCTTTCACGCGCTTGAAGGACGCGGTGGGGTCATCGGTGGTGAAAACTGCGAGCCCCGCAATCCCTGGGGTGCCGGCGGTCGCCAGCTCTTTCAAAGCCTTCGAGTACGACGCAAACGCTTCCTCCGACAGCCCGTCGGGCCGAACGCCCGCTGCGAGCTGGGCCATCTCGAGTGAGAGCCCCAGCGGTTTGCCCTTCGCGTCCTTCACCTTTCGCAGCACGACCGCGGCGTAGCGGGTGTTGGCGTTCAGCGGTCGACCCTGCAGCGGCAGCAACGACAGCAGGTTCGGGCTGCCGAAAGGGCCGCCATCTTCGTGAAACGAAATCTGTACCGGCAGCCGCACCAGGAAGTCTTTCGAGCCTGGATCAACGGCGGTCAGAAAAATCGACGCGTCCGCTGCGATGCTGCCTTTCAAATCAGGAAGCGTGTCGGTGGCCAACGCCGCTGACAGTTGAAGAAAAACCCCACCCGTGGTCGAGAAGCCCCGCGCGTCGCGCCCGAGCAGCGCGAGGCCCTGCGCGATCAGGTCGGTCTTCTTCGGATTCGGAAAAAGGTCGAGCGCGATCGTGCCATCGGGTCGCAGCAGGTCATCGCTGGGAAACGGAGCGTCGTAGAGGCTCGCACGGCTGAAGCCCATCTTCACCGCAGTCCCAGGCACGGCCTCGACCCTGCCGCAAGCCACGGTGACCAGCACGAACCCTGCGACAAACAGCATCCTCATGGCTTCGACCTTATTAGCTCCGCGCTCAGCCGAGAAAGCAATGACCCAACCCGCGATAGGTGGCCGCGCGCGACTCGATGCGGTCGCCCCTCACCAGCAGGTAGTGGTTGAAGTGCTCAGCGAGCTCGCCTGTTTTGGTGTGGCGAAAAAACACCGGGTCGCCGATTTCAAGCCGGTTTTTTTTTGGCACCCGAAGGGGCGTCTGCACCTCGCCGGTTCCTTCCAAAGGCAACAGCCGCAGGCCGGGCGGCAGCCAAGGCAGTGGAAGGCGATCTGCGCCGGCTTCTCCCGAAGCGACCAGCCCGCCTCCGTGGCAGGTGACGATTGAATCGGAAGGTCTGCGGACGACCTGCAGCGCGAAGTACGCCGCCG
>JANOHG010000773.1:0-1516 GCA_031406375.1 Archangiaceae bacterium
CGTTCCCTGCTCGTTGATCATGAAGGTCGCACGACGGTCTCTGCGAATGATGGGCCAGATGACTCCATAGCTCTCGCTGTTGGCACGCGACTCGTCGCCAATCAACGCAAAGTCGATGTTCTCGGCCTTGGCGAACTGGCATTGCCGCAAGGTCTTGTCGAGAGAGACCCCAATCAACGTCGCGTTCCGCGCTTCAATCGCCGCCTGATGGTCGCGAAAATTTCGAATCTCGATCGTGCATGCGGGCGTGAATGCCTTCGGGAAAAAAAACAGCACCACCTTCTTTCCTCTCAGCTCTGACAGCATCACCTTTCGACCCTGGCAGTCCGTCGCCGAAAAGTCGGGCGCCGCGTCTCCCTTCTTCAGCATCAGGCCTTGCTCTCCATCGACTCGGCGACAAGCTCGGCCACGTCGCGCACTTTCATCGTCTCTTCGCGACCTGTATCGGCAATGCCGTCGCGAACCATCGTGTGGCAGAACGGGCAGGCAACCGCAACGATTCCCTCGGCTGGGCCTTTGTAGTCGCCGACGAGTCCTGGCTTCACCTTGTCGGAAGCGTTGGGAAACGGCACCGTGGGGTCGACATGGTGCTTGAGCGTCAGCGCCGCTTCATTGACCCGGTTGTGGTTGATGCGCGTGCCGAGGTGCTCTTCCATCCACATTCGCGCGCCGCCCGCGCCGCAGCAGAAAGATTCCCGCTTACTGCGCTGCATTTCGACGACTTCCAACCCGGGAATCGCTTTCAGCGCCTCGCGCGGCGCGTCGTACACCCCGTTGTGTCGGCCCAGGTAGCAGGGGTCGTGGTAGGTGATTTTCTCTTTCATCACCTTCGACAGCTTGATTCGCTTGTCGCGGATGATGTCGTTGATCAACTCGGTGTGAGAAATGACTTTGTAGTTTCCACCAAAGTCCGGGTACTCGTTCTTGATGGTGTTGAAGCAGTGCGGACACTGGGTGATGACGGCTTTCACTCCCGCAGCGTTGAGCTTCTCGACGTTGCCTCTTGCCATCGTCTGGTAGAGGTACTCGTTGCCTGCCCGACGGGCAGAATCGCCAGTGCAAGACTCGTCCTTTCCGAGCGTTGCGAACTTGATGCCTGCCTCGTTGAGAATCTTCACTACCGAACGCGAGACCTTCTTCATCCTTTCGTCGTAGCTGCCAGCGCAACCGACAAAGAAGAGGTACTCGTACGGCCCACCACCATCACCCCAGCGCGGAAGCTTCAGCTCACCTTCCCATTCGTCGCGCTTGTCCTGGCCGATGCCCCACGGGTTGCCTTGGCGTTCCATTCCTTCGAAGACGCGCTGCAACTCGGGAGGGAAAGTGGCCTCGACCTGCACCTGGTAGCGGCGCATGTCTATCAACCGCGGGACGTTCTCGATGAAGACCGGGCATGCCTGCTCGCACCAACCGCACGAAGTGCAGGCCCAGATGGTGTCCGCTGAGAGGATTCCCGGAACCAGGTTCGGCAGCTCGGGTACTGCATTCGGGCCAGCTGCAGGTACTGCCCCGTCGG
>JANOHG010000789.1:0-2505 GCA_031406375.1 Archangiaceae bacterium
GCGACGGGCTTCGTCGGTGGCTACTGCAGCACGCAGTGCAATCAGATGGCCTGCGTGGCGAATTCCTCGTGCCAGAAGGTGACGAGCCTCTCCGGAGCCATCACCCAGGAAGTGTGCCTGCTCAACTGCTCGGGGCCTCGCACGGGCCAAAGCAGCTGCCGCGATGGGTACGTGTGTGAAGGCACGGCGGGGCTTTCGGTGGGCGGCTGTCTTCCGCGGTGTAACAACCCAGGCGCTGGGTGCCCGATGGGCGCGGCGTGCAACGTCGTCACGGGGTATTGCAACTAGAATGTCTGCTCAATACAGCGCCGACCGAAAAGTCACTCGAACGCCTGCCGTCGAACGGGTCTCGCAGTTCGATTCAACCGCGAAGTTGGATTTGGGCCGTCAGAAAAAGTTCGAAGCGGCGCTAACCAATGCAGCCGATGCGGTGCGTCTGGAAGAGCAGCGCCGCGAACGCAAGACGTTCACCGAAGTCGAGGTGAGGCTTTCGTTGCCCTTTGCGCCGAAAAAGAAGTAGCGCTCGCTATTGCTTTGAAGTGTTCAGGTGCGCTTCGAGCGCGATGGCATCGAGCAGATCTTGAGGACGCCCGCTGGCGCGCTTGAGCTCGAGCAAGTCGATCGCTGAGATAACCTTCACAGGCACTCCTGCCCACTGAGTAGAGACCCTTCGCGAGTAGGCCGCCTCGAAGTCGCCTCCGGGAACCTGCACCATAAAATCAAAACGCAGTGGAGGATTTCCCATCCACGCGACGTCGAGCCCCTTGAGCTCGCGAATCGCCGTCAAGGTTGCTTCCGGAGCACCGAAACGACTCAGGGCGGTGTTGATTCGCTGCAGGTTGGGGGGATCCGCTTTTATCCAAAAATCCACGTCCTTCGTGAAGCGGGGCGCCCCGTGAAAGCCCAGCGCGTGGCCACCAATCAGTAAATAGTGGACGTCAGCGTTGGCGAACTCCAGTAGCAGTTCGGTCAAGTCGGGGTGTAGCGCCACCTGAGCCTCCCATCGAAAGGTACGCGTCAACCATGTCCCAGATTGCTTGTACGCGCTGTTCGCCGGTGAGGTTCGCCCAGTAGGTGGAATTAAGCACCTTGGCCTCTTCATCCGAATGAACGGTGCCAGTTCGGTAGCTTTCCCGTCGTCGCGCGGCACGGTCGTGAGGGGAATTCATGCGTCGTCGATTCTATCCTCGCGCTGGATTCTTCGCCCGTCGCCACCGCCTCCACGACGGTTAGCAGGTCGAGAACGAACCCTCAGAACACGGAGACCCGCGGCCGGCTCGAGCCGATCATCCCGACGGGGACCTTCGCCATCCGCTGGAACACCACGCGACAGCGACCCTCAACGTCATTCGAGGAAGAAAGACCAAGGTGCGCCGATTACCGGTGCCCCGCTCGAGGCTGAGTCCGCCTTTCTGTCTGTGGCGGTGCAAAGCACCCTTCGGAATCCGCACGTCGTAGATTCGAGCCGCAATCCCGGTGCGGGATGAGCCGCTCTAGGCGCAGCCCCTTTCGGCCCGACAACTAGCCAGGTTTCGCGACTTCCTTCACCTTCTTGCCCGGCTTCACAGCGACGCCTTCGAAGAGCGCCTTCATGTCGATCGCAGGCTCCTTCTTGGTCGCCAGCAGTGCGTTGATCGCCCGAAGGACCTTGGCGCGAACTTTCTTGGGCAGCGGCATGTCGTTTACCGCGCCTGCAACTTGGCTCTCAGACAATGCCCGGTCGGATTTCGGCTTGGGCATGTTGAGCTCGGCGTAGGGCTTGTCCATCTTCAGCCGGCGCTTCTTGCTGCGCGCGGACTGAACCGAACGGGCCTCGTTGCCACCGGCTTCAACGCGGCGGCTGGCAGTGGAAATCGCCTTGGGGGTGATGCCTTTGGAGTCGATGAACGTTTTCAGAGTGCCCATGTTTGGCGCACCTCCTCTCACAGGTCTGCGCCTTTTTCAACCCTCGCGGCTGATCAACTTGATCCCGGCGCGAAGGTGCGTGTATGAGGCGCATCCCTTTTCGAAGTCCCTTCTGAAGGATCAGGAATTCCAGGTCATGGCGAAGACAAGCAAGATCAACAAGAACGAGCTGCGCAAGAAGATCGTCGCGAAGTACGCGAAGAAGCGCACAGAGCTCAAGACGGCCATTCGCAACATCCACACCTCGGCCGAAGATCGCATCGCGGCTCAGGAGACGTTGGCGAAGTTGCCTCGCGATGCGAACCCGATTCGCGTCACCAACCGTTGCCTCGTCACTGGCCGCCCACGCGGAACACTGCGCTACTTCCAGATGTCGCGAATCACGTTCCGTGAAATGGCGCTCGCTGGACAGATCACCGGCGTCGTCAAGTCGAGCTGGTAAGGAAACCGCCATGTCAAAAGTCTGCCAAGTTACCGGGAAGCGGCCGTTGGTTGGAAACAACGTCAGCCATGCCAACAACAAGACGAAGACCCGTTCGTTGCCAAACATTCAGACCCACCGCTTCTTCGTCCCCACGATGAAGAAGTGGATCAAGATCA
>JANOHG010001200.1:0-1857 GCA_031406375.1 Archangiaceae bacterium
GTCTTTTCAGGCGGGGGGGTGGGTTTGGACGAAAGGACGAGCGCGTCGATCGAGTTCGCGTTCTTGAACAAAAAGGGATCCATCGGCTGATTGGCAAGCTCGAGCTGGTAATGCAAATGAGGTCCGGTCGATCGACCCGTATTGCCCGATTCGCTGATCACCTCACCGGCCTTAATCTGTTGACCGGTCGCTACCAGCAGCCTCGAGTTGTGGCAGTACGCCGTCGAGACGCCACGCCCGTGATCGATGATCACCACCTTCCCGTTGACGCCGTCTTCACTCGCGCGGCGAACCGTGCCGCCTGAGCTGGCCGACACCGGCGTTCCTTCTGCGACCGCGAGATCCACTCCGGTGTGCAGCTGCTGACGCCCGAGCGTCGGGTGGATGCGAACCCCGAACGGCGAGCTGACGCGGGTGCGCGAACCCACAGGCCACCCGAGCGCGTAGGCCGTACCCAACGTGAGCGCTTGAGAGGCTGCATCGACCGCTGCCCGTTCTGAAGGCGGCAGCTGTTGCGCGAGCACCTCGAGCTCAAGTGAGCGGTTTTCAGCACGGGCGCGCTGCCCGGCGAATTCAGCGACTTCGTAGCCTGTGAACACGGCGAGCACAGCAGCGTCTTCGGTGCCGAGCTGTGCCTGAGCACGGGCGATCATGACCGCGCACAGCTGGGGGCCGCGAGCGACGTCGTCCAGCAGCGAAACGTCGATCTTGAAACGGTTGGCGAGCAGATGGGCGATCTTCCGTTGCTCAGGAGTCGCGCGGCGCAAGGAAGCAAACACACCGCGGCCGATCGCCGGCCCTTGGGGAATGCCGGCCAACTGCTCGGGCTGCGGCAGATCGACGACCTCGGTCGGCGTTTCGATGCTCTGCGATTCGTAAACGCCGCCTGAGTAGTAGGCCAGCAATGGGCGCGCGCCCGAACGGGTGTCGGTCAGCTTGGCAACCGCTCCACGCAGCAGCGCGCCCGGAGGCGTGTGGTAGGCGGCTGCCCAAAGACAGACCGCTGCGGCGAAGAAGTCGAACAGTCCGCGGGTGCGTGGTGCGAACACGGTTTGGGTTACCGGAAGAAAGAGAAAAGGGGCAACGCGTCCAGCAGAGCAGCCACCGCAAGAGGAAGGGCGATCGCCGAGCCAAGCAGGCCGACCATCCATGGGCTCGTCACCCGCTTAGGCTTCTGCTGACCCGAGAGCACCGCCAACCGTTCAGCCGCAGTCGCAACGGTCGCCACCGGAGTGCAGGCGGCGTCGGCGTGCTGCAGCGCGCGGAGAACGGCGCGCCAGCCAAGGGCTATCGAAACGTGGATGAAAGCGAGAAACGCGAGCGCGCGGCCCAACGGGTGGGCGATCGAATCCGGAGCGACGCCGGCGCGCAGCGCGAGGAACAGCGCCCCGTCGACCATCCGCGCGATCGCGTAGGCGCCAGCAAGCGCGAACACGGCAGTGATGATCGGCCGGACGATGCGCATCGGAGTGGGCTGGTGGTTGAGCCGCTGCAGCAGTGCGCGCCAGGTCTCTTTCTTGAAAGCGCTTGGTGCTTCTTCGCGGTAGCCCAGAAGAGGCAAGGCGAGGACGAAGTCGGCAGCCAATTCCCACCCCAGGGTGACCGCTCGCGCCACCATTGTCTGTTCGCGCGAGCCGAACCAATCGACCCACGCGTGCAGCGCGTCGACCCGTGCGAAGTGGGCATCCATCCAGGCGTCGAGCGCTTGCACCAGCCAAAGAATCCGATCGTCGACAGTGTCTGCCGCCGCGTGAACGCCGACGGCGATCAACGCCACCAGGCCCAACGGTATGAACAGCCAACGGAAATGGCCGATGAAGCTCGAGATCCGCGTCAGGGCGGGGGCGGAGGTGGGGG
>JANOHG010000826.1:0-8314 GCA_031406375.1 Archangiaceae bacterium
ACCAACCAGGCGGCGCTGGTGATTCATGACTTCGACAGCCTGGACATTGGTCCAGTCTGGAGCTTCGGTGCGCGCGGCATTGGAATGACCGCGCTGCATGAGTTCACTGTCACCAATACGGGTGGAGCAGCCGCGACCTCAATCACCGCGCCGAGCTTTGCCGCGGGATTTGGCTTCGCAGGTGGCACCTTCCCCGGAGTGGGCGGCAACTGCGCGTCGACGCTGGGCGCAGGTATGAGCTGCCGTCTTCGCGTCGCCTTCACCCCGCCGAACGCAGGCATCTTCAGCGGCGCGTTGGCGCTCAACTACGACGATGGTGCGACCACCCGCCTTGCGAGTCGTGCGCTGAGAGGCGCCGGCACTGCGCTCGCGCTTCTGGTGGTTGGCGATGAAGGCCAGGAGCAGGGCCCGGTCATCCGCGATCTCGGCGTGCGTGGCATTGGCTCGACGACCAGTGTTATTCTGTGGGTGTTCAATATTGGCGCGCAGCCCGCGACAGCGCTTTCGCCGGTCACTCTCGCTGCGCCCTATGCGTTCGCGGGTGGCGCCTTCCCTGGTACCGGAGGGACGTGCACGACAAGTCTCGACCCCGAGAAGAGCTGCGCACTGGTCGTCACCTTTGCTCCAACTGCATCGGTGAGCAGCAGCGTCAATGTCACCGTCGGGTACCACGACGGGTCAGCGACGAAGAGTGCGAGCCGCGCGCTCACCGGCACTGGCACCAGCCGCGCAGCGCTGATGTTCGAAGCGGACTCCGAAAGTGGCGCAGTCGACTTTGGGCTCAGCGGCGTACCGATTGACCGGATGGTGAGGATCTTCAACTCTGGCGCACAGACCGCGACCATCACTGGCTCAACCGTCAGCGCGCCCTTCGGTTTCAAAGGTGGCAGTTATCCTGGCAGTGGAGGCAGCTGTGGCGCGACGCTCGCCGTCGACACCAGTTGCTCGATGGCAATCACTTTCACTCCATCGGGTGATGTGACCTCGGCGGTGTCGCTGAGCATCAATTACACCGACTCGCAAGGGATGCAGGCCGTTCAACAGACTCTCACCGGAACCTCGACCACCCGCGCGGTGCTGCGCATCGAAGACTGCACCAACTGTGGGTCGGGCTCTCAAAGCTACGATTTCGGCACCACGGGGACTGTGGTTCAACGTACGTTGACGGTGCGAAACCTCGGAGCCGTGAGTGCCACGGGGATCGCCAGCTCAAGCGCCCTCACCAGTGGCTTCAGCTTTGCTGGCGGCAACTACCCAGGGGCGATGGGAAACTGTGGAACCAGCCTTTCCGCCGGAGCCAGTTGCACCCTCGTTCTCGCGTTTACGCCAGCCGGCGACGGGCCACGAAGCAGCATGCTGAACCTCGCTTACAACGACGGAACCACCACGAGAACGGTCAGCCGTGGACTCACCGCCACAGCAAGCAGCCGCGCCTTGCTCCTCATCGATTGCCCCAACTGTTGGAACAACGACACGATGGATTTCGGAACTGTCGGTCAACCGACCGACAGGGGAATCAACGTTCGCAATGAAGGTGCCCAAAGCGCGACGGCCATCGTTGGCTCTGGATTGATGAATGGCTTCTCGTTCGTCGGAGGCGTCTTCCCTGGTACGGGAGGCAGCTGTCAGGCGACGCTCGCCGCCGGCGCGATGTGCTCGATGATGATTCGCTTCACGCCCTCAGGCACGTCGACCCAGAACTCGGTCTTGAAGCTCGAGTACAACGACGGCGTCGGGCCCGCGTCCACGACCCGCGGTTTCACCGCGACCTCGAGCACCCTTGCCGTCCTCTCGATATCCGATTGGATGAACGGTGGCTCGAATCAGATGCCATTCGACTTCGGCACGGTTGGCCAGCCCACGAGTCACATGTTCTACCTCGGGAACTCGGGCGCCCAAGCCGCGACGGCGCTCGTCCCAGGAACTGCGATGGGCGGTGGGTTTGGCTTCGCCGGAGGCAGTTACCCCGGCGTCGGAGGCACCTGTGGAAGCTCGCTTCCTGCGGGCTCGAGCTGCAGCGTGGTCGTGATGTTCAGTCCTTCGGGAAGCGGAATGAGAAACTCAACGCTTTCGCTATCCTTCAATAATGGCGCGGCGACCACAACCGTGTCGCGCGCGCTCACGGCCACCGCGACAGCGCAGGCATTGCTGACAATCAGCGATTGGGGTCCCGGCAGTGGAGGAATGGGTAATGGCTATGACTTCGGCACACTGGGTCAGCCGATGAACCACACCTTCTTTGTCACCAACCAGGGCGCGGTAGGTGCGTCGGCGATGACGACGGGCGCGATGATGACCAACGGGTTTACCTTCGCGGATGGAACCTACCCAGGCGTGGGCGGAGACTGTGCCACAACGCTCGCGGCCGGAAGCAACTGTACAGTGGTGGTGACCTTCCTGCCTTCGGGTGTTGGGGCGCGCAGTTCGGTTTTGTCAATCGCATACAACGACGGCGCGGGCGCCCAGTCCGCTACTCGGCAGCTGTTTGCAACCTCGACCAATGTCGCGCTGTTGTCTGTGCTTGATTGGCCAGGTCAGTCGGGAGGCGGGAGCATGTCGCCGCCCTATGATTTTGGCTTGACTGGACTTCCGGTTGACCACGCTTTCGAGCTGATCAACACCGGCGCACAAGCCGCAACGGCAATGAATGCCGCCGCGATGACAAACGGCTTCTCCTTCAAGGGCGGCAGCTATCCGGGCGCGGGTGGCACCTGCGGAACTTCGTTGTCGAGTGGCTTGCGATGCCAGTTGGTGGTGACGTTCACCCCTTCGGGTGACGGCGAGCGCAATGCGGCGCTCGTGCTCGCTTACAACGATGGCTCGGGCACGCAGCAGACAAAGCGCGACCTCAAGGGCACCGCGACGAGCTATGCGTTGCTCGACTTGTCTGGCTGCGTCGGCTGCGGCGGCCAAAGCGTCGGGCCCTACGACTTCGGAGTTCAAGGACAGGTCTCCGAACGCACGCTGACCGTTTCCAACCGTGGCGCGGTGGCGGCAACCGGTGTCAGCGCGACCAATCCTGGCAACGGCTTTACCTTCAAGGGTGGCACCTACCCGGGTACGGGCGGAAGCTGCACCGCGACGCTCGCGTCGACCGCCAACTGTTTCGTTGTGCTGGTCTTCACTCCGTCGGGCAACGGTCCGAGCGCCGCGGTACTGACGCTCGCCTTCAACGACGGGGTAGCTGCAACCAGCGAGAGTCGCCCGTTGATGGCGACGTCAACCACGCGTGCGTTCGTCAACCTGCATGACATGACCTGCGGCGAGCAGTGTGGACCCAACGACTTCGGGTCGGTCGCTCTTTCGGCAAGCAAAGACCGCACGTTCAATCTCGCGAACAGCGGAGCGATTGTCGCGACGTCTCTGGGCGTCTCGGGCCTATCCGCTCCGTTCGGTTTCGTCGGTGGCGCCTACCCAGGCACGGGCGGAACGTGTGGCGCGACCCTGGCCGCCGGCACGTCATGCTCGGTAGTGGTGCGGTTCAATCCAACCGTCGCGGGCACGTCGCAGCAGGTGATGACGGTCAGCTACCAGGATGGGGCGGGGCCAACTCAGACTGTGTCCCGGACGCTTCGGGGCACCGGACAGTAGGGTCTTACGGGATGGCGGCTGACGAGCGGATTGATTCCCACATCGTCATTCGCCCTCCGTCCGCCTCTTCGACGTTCACGAGCGGAAACGCGACGTACACGAAGGTAGAAGTTCCCGCATCACCAACCCCTGTTCGCTTCGTTGCGCAGGCGACGTTGCGCAGGGTGGTGTTGTCAGGATTTGCGAGAATCGTCACCAACGGCTCAGTGCCTGGTCTGGGGTTGATTAGCCCGACGTATACGCCTGAGAACTGGCTGTTCTGAGCAAGTACCAGCGAAAGGCCCGTCGTAGTCTGACCGGCGACGCCAGCGAGAAGTGAAGGGCCCGAGGGAATGAGGGTGTCGCCCCCCAGGCCGCCGAAGTAGTCAAAGTAGAAGGAGTTGCCGGTCGATGCCGGCCATGTGTCTGCGTAGTAATAGTTGTAATACATCGAGTTCAGAATCAGCTTGCGATTGCCCTGGTTGAGCCAATTCACCAGCACCTGCTCGTCGATTGCGTCGACGATGTTCCCCGTGCCAAACGACTCGCCCGTGTACCAGATGATTGATGTGTATGATTTGACTTGATCGAACCTGATTCCGATGCCGGACGCCGGAAACCCAGGGCGCACCAGAGTGTCGAACGGTACCGCCTTTGACGTCAGCGCATCGGTGAAGAACGAGTCTTCGAAAGACAGCGGCGTTCCGAAGCTGACGTTGTTCCCAGTTCTATCGTCGTCCACCAGCAGTGTCGGTGCGGGTGGCCGGATGCTCACTTGAAACACACCGCTCGCAGCGACGCCGCCGTCGTCGAAGAGTCCTCTCACCGTCAGGTCGTAAGTCGCCGCGGGCAACGGCAATGGGGCGTAGAGCTTCATCGTTGACATCACGTCGCCTGAAAAAACGAACGGCGGCTGGAAGGTTGCAAAGAAGCCCGCATCGGTTGCGGCGAGCGAGAGGGTTACAGCCACGTAGCTGGATGGTGGTCTTGCCACGGTGATCGTCGCCGAGGCGATTCCTCCAGGACCCACGTTCATCACCAGCGATGGGTTTGCCACGAGGGTGAATCCTCCGTCGCCCGATGCACCACCACCGCCGACACCCGTCCCTCCGCCGACACCCGTCCCGCCCCCGACTCCCGTCCCGCCACCGACTCCCGTCCCGCCACCGACTCCCACTGCGTCGATGCAGATCCCCTTCATCGCGCACTGAGCCAACCCGTCTTCGAAGTTGTGACAAGAGGCGACCGCGCCAACGACGATTACCGAGGCAATGGCTCGTCGCATCAAAAGGTCCCTGTGACGACGATGGCGTTTTGCGAGAGCCCGAGGGTCGCTGAGGCCTGGTCGGAGTCCGCGGTACTGCCGAACAGCAGCAGCCCACCCCCCACCGCTGCCGCGACGATGCCCACCGTGATCAGCGTTACTCCGAGTGTTTGGAACAGCTGTCCATTGCTGGCGACCCCCTGTGCGTCTGAGTTGCTCAGGCTTCCTGCCGCCCCAGCCGTCAATCGCTGCCAAGCGCCTTCTGAGAGCACAATGCAGGCGACCCCCGAAGCAACACCGACGCCTCCGACGGCGAGCGGAATGGGAAAGAAGCGCCGGGTTCCCCCGCTGCTCACAGCCACCGGCTCGACGGCTCGCCCCATCGCGGTTAGGAATTGAGTGCGCAGCTGTCGGCCGGTGCGCGTGAGTGCGTCGAAAATCGCATCCTCTGAATCGACGCGAGCTGAAGCGCTTGCGAGTTCTCTACCAGCGACCGGGTCAATGATTCGCACGCTGATCTGCACCGATTTCCCCAGCTTCACTACCGAACCGAGCAACACACCCTGCACCCCCAACGCATTGCCCAACTCGGCAATGCACTCTGCCGCATCGTCCGAGCAACCAAGCAATTGCTTCTGGCGCTCGAGCCCGAGCAACACACTGATGTCCCGTGGACTGATGACCCGCACTCCGATGAACGCTTGAGCGAGGTGGTCGGTGAGTGGAGCAGCGGCAGATGCTTCCAGCCCGCTGGCGGTCAACCCTGGCGCGGCGAGTTTCAACTCCGACAGGGGGTCAGCTGCGAGAAGCAGGCTCAATGTGATTAGGAGCATTTGGCGCGGAGCGCACGCTACCACCCGCTCGCAGCGCTTCGGGGCGGGTAAACTAGAGCGCCAACACAAAGGGGAGCCGCTCGCATGAAAACGGTCGTCGAAACGCTGGAAACTCAGCATCGGGCGTTGGAAGCAAACGCGCTCGCGCTCGAGAAGGCGCTGAAGTCGAACCAACTGGAAGAGGTTCAGGTGCAGCTGGTCGGGTTGTGCACGCTGCTCGAAGCGCACATTCACCTCGAGAATTCGCAGTTTTATCCCGAGTTCGTCAGACGGGCTGAGGCATCAGGTAACACCCAGACGGCGACCGTGGCGCGGTTGTTCTGGAGCAACATGAAGCTCATCGCCGACGGTACGCTCGCGTTCTGTCATCGCTTCGAAAAGGGCATCGAAGATCGCGATGAGTTCAAGAAGCAGTGGCGAACCGCCCTCGACGTGCTTGGCCGTCGAATGGTCGAAGAAGAACGAACACTGCATCCGCTTTATCGCCGCCTGGCCTGACGGTCACTCGCCTTCTCTCCGGATGGGCGGACGCTCGCCGCCGCCAATACCGGAAGTGTTGCCTTCATCGACGTCGTGTCACGGCAGACGCGCGCCACCGTTCAGGCTCGGTGGAAAAAAAACTGGGCGCAGTGGCAGACCCAACCCCCAGCTGCTTCCGGGTTTTCGCCCAGCGGTGACAACCTCTACCTGCTCACGAGCAGCGGAGTGGTTTTGCGGATCCAAACACCCTTACCGGAATAGATCCTTCGCTTTTGCCTCGGTGATGAGAATAGCAGGGCGCGCCCAGTCACCAGGGCAAGCCGCCGGGCAGGGTGTTGATCTCGACCACCGGGTGATTCGTCGGGGCCCTGCAGCCCGCGTCGCTTCCACCGATTCCTCCATCTGCTGCGAGACAAAGGCCGGCAATTCTCAGCCGAGCGCGGATGTGAGCGAGCAGTGGGTGAAAGCGGAACGGCACCGAAAGCCTGCGCAACGAGTCCCCCGTTTCGGAACGGATCATCAGCGCGTTTCGGTTGTTGGCGAACGCGAGCACCGCCACGACGCTGCGCGGCCCAACGGCGAGGTCCACCAGCCGCGCCGGCTCAGGCAAAAGGAAGCTGCTGGGGGTCCCTGCATCCGCGACCGAAGTCATCCAAAGTGTCTGTCCATCAAGCCACGCGGCATAGACGGATCTTCCCTGCGTCGAGATCTCGACCTTCGGCGAGCTGTAGGTACCGAGCGGATGTCTTACCGCTGCGTCTTCGTCCGCGCGGATCTCGAGCACGTCGATCTGATTGCCGACCCCGAGTACCGAGACCCAGGTCGTGCCTGCGTCGTCCGCCGAAGCCTCGTCGAGGCGGGTTGCGTTGTAGGTGAGGGGGGTCGAAGATCTGCTTCCAGTACCTGTTGGGCCCCATGAGCGCTCAAGCGAAAGGGTGTTTGAGTCCTCGATGCTGACTCCAAGAAAGCTGAACCCTGCGTCGAACCGGCGGTAGTAGGTAAGCACCGGAGGGCAGATCAGCAAATCGAACGAAGTGGAGCGCGGCTGCCCCGCATCCCGAAGATCGTCGACGGTGATGTAGGTGCTGCCCATGTAGGTGCCAGCGGAACCCACCACGGTGTTCTCGTCGCTGGCCGCCGAAGCGCACCAAAGCTGCGGCGAGACGTACCCGCTTTGATCCGGATCAGCCCAGAGCGATGTGCCTGCGTCGGCCGCTTCGTGCACAATCACGCGACGGATTCCTGCTCGCGCGACGTCCCAGAGGAAGACCGGGATGCGCGACGGCGAGGTGCTGTAGGTCCACAGCGTCGTCGACATCGAGATCGTCGGCAGTTGATCCACTGGTGTGGTGGTTCCGCCGCCACCTCCGACTCCGCCACCTCCGACTCCGCCACCTCCGATTCCGCCACCTCCGACTCCGGGATTGAGCCCATCACAAACTCCCACGTTCGAACCAAGCTCCCGACAACGCTGAACGCGTGCGTGGTCCCAATCTGGGCAGCCAGCCACGAGCAGACCGAACAACCATGCAGCGCGCCTCACCAATGGCCACCGACGCTCACGATTGCACCGCCTGGAACCAGTGCGAGCGCGATGGGAGCTCGCGCTCCGGTGACGATCTTCCACACCACCGAGGTTGCCATCATTGCGGCACTTGCGCCGATCAACACAACTCCCGCAGTGGACACGGCCCGTCCCGCGTTCAGTGCTCCGCTCAGCTCTGGTTCGTCAGCTGCGGTGCGCACCACTTGCAGACTTAGGGTGTGGCTGACTGCGAGCAACGCGCCTCCAACGACCATCGTTCCGAGGCCGATGCCCCCAAGGATGAAAGGTGCGCGCGAGCCTTGAAGCGAAGGCACCAGAGCGTTCGCACATTGGGCAGCCTGCTCGTCCAGCCAGTCGAGCAAGGCCGCCTCGCCCATCACGCGGCTGCTCGCAGACCACCAGATGGTTCCGCCTGGCTGACGCAGCACCCGCATCACGACGAGGTATGCGTCGTCGCTCTTGGTGACGGTGCCGGCCAGCACCCCGTTCGCGCCGAGCGCGTCAGCGAGCTCTGCAATGCAGGAGCTGGCGTCATCAGAACAGCCTACCAACTGCTTCTGCCGCTCGAGGCCCAACAGCTGCGCGATGTCGCTGGAGGTCGAGACGCCCACCCCGCCGCCG
>JANOHG010000878.1:0-2935 GCA_031406375.1 Archangiaceae bacterium
AGGTTGATCAGCACCTGGCGCAGCTGCGCAGCGTCGGCCAGACCGTCGGTAGGAGTCAGGCTTTCCTCGAACACCACCCCATGACTCATCGGGTCCGCCCGAAGCATCTCGACCGTCTCAGCCACCACCGAGTCGATGCGGATGTTCTCTTGCGCGGGTGGCGGCGGGCGCGCCAGCTCTAGGTAGCCATCGACCAGGCTCGCGAGCCGGTCGGACTCGCGGACGATGATCTGCGCCAGGCGCAGCGAATGCGGCGAGTTCTTCACGTCGTCACCCAGCAGCTGAGCCGAGCCCCGCATCGACGCAAGGGGATTTCGAATCTCGTGCGCGAGCTGTGCGGAAACGCGGCCAAGCGAGGCGAGCCGATCAATGCGCCGAAGCTCGTCTTGCATTCGTCGCAGGTAGGTCAGGTCTTGGAACACCACCAACAGTGCTCCGCCCTTTTCGTCCAGCGGCGTCACCGCGAGCCCAAGCACCCTCCGCCCGCCCGGGGTGTCTACCGACAGCTCGGCGCGCCGGGTGGTGCGTGGCAACCGCAGCGCGCCTGGCAGAACATCTTCAAGACTCTTGGGGATTCTGTCGGTCGAGGTCTGCCCCAGAATCGAGATCGCGGCGGGGTTGATGAAAGTAATCATTCCCTCGTCGTCACAGGTCAGCAGGCCTGAAGGCATCGCGTTGACGATGCGGTTCTGCAACGCAACCAACTCTTTGAGGTCGGCTTCGCTGGCGGATAGCCTGCCGCCGGTGCGGGTGACCTGTTCGGCGAGGTAGCCAGCAAGGGCAGCAATCAGAAACTGGGCGAGCGCGTGGCTGGCGAGCACGAACTGCAGCCGAGCCTCTGACAGCGGCTGGCTTCCACTGGGCGGCTGTAGGTGTCCATATTGAACCGCCAGAGACAACACAGTGAAAGCGGTCGAGCTCGCAGCGGCGGTGAGAAAAGCAGCGCGCCGAAAGAGAAGAATCGCCGAACCGACAACCGCCAGCGAGTAGGTGAAGACGAACGGCGATTCGGCCGCTCCGGTGAGGTAGACGAGGCTCGAAGCGAGGATGATGTCGCCGACCACTTGCGCCATCGCCCCATGCCGAGAAGCTCCGAAGCCTTCGCGCAGCATCAGGCCGTACACCAGTGTCACCAGGTAGACGACGGCGATCAGCCCGAACGACAGCGAGTCTGCGACCGACAGACCTTCCGGTTGCGGGTTGGAGATGAGGCGAAAGACACTGACCGCCAACAACAAGCTGATCGCGATGGTCCGAAAGACCACCACCCACGTCAGCTTGACCTTCAGGTCAGCTTGATCTGGTTTACTTGATTGCGCCGGCAATCGAGAAAATCGGCAAGTACATCGCGATCAAGAAACCTCCGACGACGCCGCCGAGGAAGACCATCAGCACCGGCTCGATCAGCGCGGTTAAACCTCCAACCGCGGTGTCGACCTCGTCGTCGTAAAAATCAGCGATCTTGTTCAGCATCTGATCCATCGCGCCGGTCGCTTCACCCACGCCGATCATCTGAACCACCATCGACGGAAAAACCTTGGTGTCGGCCAGTGGGCCAGCGATGTTCTTTCCTTCTGAAATCTTCGCGCGCACGTAGGTGATCGCCGCTTCGATGGTGCGATTGCCGGCGGTCTTTGCGGTGACGTCGAGCGCGTCGAGAATCGGCACGCCAGAGCTGATCATCGTGCCCAAAGTGCGGGTAAACCGGGCCACCGCGACCTTTCGAATCACATCGCCGATAATCGGCAGCTTCAACGACACCTTGTCGATGATTCGACGGCCGCTCGGGTTCCGGTACGTCGCCACCGAGGCGAAAATGAACGCGACGAAGCCAACGAACATGTAGATGAAATACGCCTGCAGCCAATCAGAAAGGTCGACGACGAACTGCGTTGGCGCCGGCAGCGCGGAACCGAAGTCGGCGAACATCTTCGCGAACACGGGAGTCACTTTCAGCAACAAGACGGTGACGACGATGAGCGCGACGAGGATGACGATCGTGGGGTACACCATCGCGCCCTTGACCTTGCGCTTTAGCTTCTCGGCTTTCTCACGGTAGATCGCGAGCCGGTTGAGAATCGTATCGAGAATACCGCCGACCTCGCCTGCGGCGCACAGCTGCACGAAAAGCTCGTCGAAGACTTTCGGGTGCTCTTTAAGCGCATCAGAGAACGTCGACCCGCCTTCAACCCGCCCCTTGATTGCGAAGATTACTTTGCGAAACGAAAGGTTGTCTGTCTGCGAACCCAAGATGTCGAGGCACTGAACCAACGGCAAACCTGCGTCGATCATCGTCGCGAACTGCCGCGTAAAAATGAGAATGTCGCGGCCACCCACCCCGCCTAGGCCCGGCAGCGTGATGCCCGAATCGAGGAAGCTCTTGCGGCGAACCTTGGTGGGAACAAGGCCAATCGACTTGAGGCGCGCTTCGACCGTCACCTGGTCGGCAGCCTCCATCTCGCCTTTCTTGACCTCGCCCTGCTTCGACTTGGCTTCCCACAGCCACAGCGGCACCGCCTTCTTCACGGCGCGCGCCTGCGGCTTCGGTGCGGGTTTGGTGGCTGTGGCCGTCGCCATTCGCTACTCCTTGTTCATCATCTGGATCAAAAGCGCTTCAACCTTACCCGCTGTGGCGCGAAGTCCTAATAGTGCGCAGAGGTAGGTGAGCTACTTACTGGTGGGTCGGTTGCCTGGCAGAACACCGCCCCCCAGCCCTGTCGAGAGGATGTTGCGCAGCTCATCACCGTCGGACGTGCGCCCGAAGGCTTCGTCCTGGGTAATCATCTTTCGCTGCAGCAGGGCCGCCAGCGCCTGGTTGAAGGTCTGCATGCCGTACTTCGACTGGCCTACCTGCATCGACGAATAGATTTGGTGCACCTTGTCCTCGCGAATCAGGTTTCTGATCGCAGGGTTGGGCACCATGACTTCAAGCGCG
>JANOHG010000884.1:0-5024 GCA_031406375.1 Archangiaceae bacterium
AACTGGTCCAACAAGGACCTCGAGTTCTTGAACGCGATGCCGACGAAAGAACAGCTGAAATCGAAGCTTCCAATCGGAACCAGCGGTGCGCTCGCGGGCGAAGGGACTCGTCGGGACGCGCTGGCGATTGGTGAGAGGTCAAAGCTGTACACCGACGCCAAGGGAGCCTCGGACAAGTTCAACAAGATCCTCAGCTTCGTGATTGATGTCCTAGATCTCGTTCGCACGATTGCTCCCACCACGCGCGCCGATGACTCGCGCACCTGGGGCCCGTGGGACGACAAGGACAACCCGGGATTCCAGGTGCAGGTGGTGATCTCGAAAGTTTCAGAGACGAGTTTCGTTTATTTCTTTCAACATCGGCCCAAGGGCGGTGCGTTCTTCAACACGATCAGCGGCCATTTCGAGGCCACCGAGACTCTGCGCAAAGGCAGTGGGGGGTTCATCATCCACGCCGCGGATGCCTCGAAGAACCTCACCTCGGCGACAGCCTTCGCTGCCCTCGAGAAGATAGAAATGAGCTACGTGACCAACAGGCTTCCGGTCACGGTGTTGATGCGGTTCACGGGCAAGGCGGGTGAGCCGCTGCAGACGCTCGAGTACGGCTATCAAGAGAACCAAGACAAATCAGGGGGAATTGGCTTCAAGACGGTCGCCAGCGATCCCGACATTTCCGAGCTCGACACCAGCGCCGCCTGGCTCGCTTCAGGTGCCGGCTACGGCGTGCTGAACGTGCTCAAGGGCAACTACAAAGGCTATTTTCAGTTCGAGTGTTGGGACGCCGCGTTCAACACCACCTACGTCAAGCAGACCTGGGTCGGCGGCGTAGAATTGGGGGAAGCGAAAAACTGCGTCTTAGTCGACAACTTCCCGAAGCCTTGAGCGCGCTGTCAGTCGGTCGTGCCGAACAGCCCGCGCACCACCGCTGAGATCGCAAGCGGAGTACCGATGCGTTCGTCGTAATGGCCTTCGAGAGCCCCAGCGAATTCAGCGGCCGACAGGTAGCGATCGGCGGGGCTCGCCGCGAAGCCCTTCTCAATCACCTGCTCGAGGACGAGGGGAACCTCGGGGCGAATCGAGCGCACCGGTACGTAGGTCTGCGATTGGATCGCGGCAAACACCTCATCGGGATTCTTACCGAGGAACGGTCGCCGCAGCGTGAGCAACTCGTACAGCGTGACGGCGCACGCCCAGAGATCGACTCCGATGTCGATCTGGCCTTTGAACACTTCGGGCGAAAGGTAGTACGGCTTGCCGACGACTTCGGCCACGCCCCCATCGATCAGCGCGCGGGCGACGCCGAAGTCACCCAGCTTCAAGTCTCCGGTGCGCGAAACGAACAAATTTGAAGGCGAGACATCGCAGTGCATGATGCCCAGCGGCTTTCCGTGCGGCCCTACCGCGTTGTGCGCGTAGCTGAGCGCATCGAGCAGCACCTTTGTCAGGTAGACCGCAAAGTCGATCGGCCATTGAACGCTCTGCGTGCGGCACCGCTTGATGATCTTGCCAACGTCTCGCCCATCAACGAGCTCCATCACCAGAAAGTACGATTCACCCGAAACCCCGACCTCGTGCACCTTGACGATGTTCGGATGATCGAGAAATCGGGCGAGGTCTCCTTCACCTGCGAACCGCGCGACCGCCTCGGCATCGTTCTCTTGTTCGGCCAGCAGCTTCTTCACCGCGAACTCTTGCCCCTGGTGTGGCCCCACTATTGCGCGCGCGCGATACACTTCGGCCATGCCGCCTCTGCCCAGCAGGCCGAGCAGCTCGTAGTTCCCGATCATGCGGGCCGGTTCTACGGGGACCTCTTGCGGTTCAACCGTTCGCGCGCGATTCGCGCGTCAGCGATCAGACGCCTGAACTCAGCTTCCGTCCGCAACGGGTCGAGATCGCGATCTTTGTCGAGCTGTTCAGCCATCGTCCCCTGGGGCAACAGCTTCATCGCCTTGGTCAAACTCTGCAACGCATCTCGCAGCAATCCCGATCGGCTCTGAGCGCAGGCCAGGTTGTAATGAAGGTCTCCGAGCTCAAAATCGTTGACCCTCGACCCCTTGGTCAGCTGCAGCGCGCGCTGCAGGCTCCCCAGCGCTTTCTCGGTGTTTTGAAGGTTCAACTCGGCGACGCCGAGCCCCAGATGCGCCGCCCAATTTTCTTCCGCGTAGCTAATACCCCGTTCGAACGCCTGGGCTGCCGCGCGATAGTCGCCTTCCTTCATCTTCTTCTGCGCGAGCAGCAGCGACTTCTCGGCGGCATCCTGCTGCTCGCGTTTGCTGATTGGCTTGGCGATCGCACCCTGGGCCGCGGAACCTCTTTCATTCTGCACCTGCAGCTTCTCGTCTGCCGTCGCAACCGTCAGCGTCAGTCGCTTCAGATTGAGCGCCGGTGAACTGCACGAGCTGTCGAGCTTCACCTCGCCCGACAACGAATTCTCATGCCACACCGCCATGAACGGGTACATCGCTTCGGGCTGGCACGAAGGACCCAGCTGGCAAACCAGCAGGGACCCGATGAACACATTGCCTTCGAACACGCCGCTGACAAGCTGAATCTCGGGCCTGAAGTTGCATCGCCCTCCGCGCTTGAACTTGCCGACCAGCTTTCCATCGCCGATGGCGGAAAACTCGAGCAAGCCCAGATCTCCGGCGCTCCACAGCCCAGTGAACGCGGGGGCGCCCTGGGCTGTCGACCAGAACACCAAACTCAGGGCAAGGGCGAAACGCGCCACGGCCGTAAGTTAACCAGATTCTTCGCCTTCCAAGGGCTTCGCTTGCATCTGTAGAATCGCCTCTTAAGATCAGCGCTCAGGAAGAGCGTTTCTTCCAAAAGTTGTTCCCTGCGGGGCTCGTGATGGGCAGCTGAAATTCGAACCGACACGTTCATTTTGGGAGCCCTTTTACGGGTTCCCACCTTTCTTGAACGGTTCAATAGACGTTGCGCACACGGTCATGGCGGGGAACTTTGTTGAAGGCAGTAAGGCGCAGGTACGGCAGGTGTTGGAAACTCGACGTCGGGCGCTGGCTGCCGAGGAAGTGAGGGCGAAGGGCGGTGAGGCGCAACGATGCCTCGCCGCCCTTTCGTCTTTTCAGGCGGCGCGTCTCGTCGCGCTCTATTCCGCGGACCCTTTCGAGGTCCCGACGGCGCTGCTCTGGGAAGGCCGCCAGGTGTGTCTGCCTCGGGTCAACCCGGGCACAAAGGTGCTGTCATTTCATCGGGTGAGCTCGCCCGCCCAGTTGGTGCAACGTGGAAAGCTGAAGCTGCTCGAGCCGCCAGACGGATCGCCTGCGGTTGGTTTGACCGAGATAGACCTCTGGGTCATCCCAGGAGTTGGATTCACCCGCACGGGAGATCGGTTGGGACGTGGAGGGGGGTACTACGATGCGACGTTGATCCACGCCCGGACGAGCTGCGTCAAAGTCGGGCTGGGCTTCGAGTGCTGCCTGGTGGAGCAGCTGCCGACCCAGCCCCATGACATTCGCATGGACGAGATCGTCACCGAGCTGGGCACCCGGCTGGCTACAGCGTCGCAACCGTAAAGGCGTGCCGCCCTCGCGAAGGCGTCAGCGGCGCTCGGCAAAAACCCAGGAGTAAACACCGTCGCCTGCGGTGCCAGCGGGAAAGCGTGCTTTGCGTACCGCATCGACAACGCACGCATCGAGCAAGTAGTCGGCGGCGGTCTTTGGCTCGGCGCTGACGTTGCCGACCACCCAGAGGTGCTTGACGGCGCCCGACGCATCGACGCGCATTCGAAGGCTGCGTCCTCCCGAGAGGCCTGCACGGCGCATCATCGCCGCTTCCCAGCAACCGCCCACCGCGGGGCCGCTGACGGAAATCGCTTCCTTCACCTTCATTGGATCCAGCCCTTGCGCGGCGCCTTCAACGAGGCCGAAGTAGTGCCCTACGTCGCCCGCGGCGCCTGTCCCTTTCGGATCCTTGGCGTTGAAGTCCAGCTTGAAGGCGCGGGTGTTCGGCCAGATCGTCGCTCCGAGCACCGCTTCAATGCAGCGTTCGCTGTCGGTGAGCGCAGGTTGAATCACCCCATCGGACGACTCGATCTGCACCGTCAGCTCGGCACCGAATGCGACGGCAAAACGGACGCCAGACCTCAGGGTGTCGCCTTGCGACAAGCATCCACGCACCAACCCCGCGGGATTCAGAAGTCCCCGCTCGGGTCCAAACCGCGTGGGCGACAACAACTGCACATAGCCGAGCACGGCCCAGCCTGAAGGCCGCTTTGTCGGCGGCGCCACCAACACCTCTCCGGGCGGCCGCTTTCCCGGCAAGGTGGTCGCGATCTCGCGGATGCAGCGGGCGGTCGAGTTGGTCGCTCCTTCCTGCGCGTCGAACATCACCTCGCCGTTGTCGAGAGTGACGAGGCTGACGCGTTGCTGCGACGCGGCGTCCTCTGGCCAGCAGAGCTCGAACAGGTCCTGCGCTTGAATTCCGGGCGCTGCAACCGCGGCGTCGTTGAAGCCCGCGCCACCCTGCCCTATTGCACCGCTGGAAGTGACACAACCCGACAGCACGGCCAACGCGACCAGGGCCTTCAGAAGAGCATCCTCAGCGGGTGCTCGAGCACGCCTTTGAGCACCTGAAGGTATTGAGCACCGACCGCGCCGTCGATCACCCGGTGATCTCCCGACAGCGTCACCGACATCATCTGCCGCATCACAATCTGACCATTGCGAACGACCGCCTTCATCGCGACTTCACCAATCGCCAGCAGCGCGGCATGGGGCGGGTTGATCACCCCAATGAACGAATCGATTCCGAACATTCCGAGGTTCGAGACCGTGATCGAGCCGCCCGAATACTCTTCGGGTCGAAGCGCTTTGCGCTTGGCCCGTTCGGCGAAATCCCGGATTTCGGCTGAGATTTCCGCCAGGCCCTTCTGATCAGCGTCCTTCACCACTGGGGTAATCAGGCCATCTTCGATCGCCACCGCGATTCCGACGTCGACGGTGTGCAGCTGAAGAATCTTGTCGCCCGCGAACTGCTGGTTGAGCCGCGGGAACCGGCGCAGC
>JANOHG010000901.1:0-2930 GCA_031406375.1 Archangiaceae bacterium
CAATCCGGTTCGCAACGACGGAAAATTCGATGACAGCGTGGGCGAACGGCTTCGAGGGATGAAGGTCTTCGATGCGAACCCGGTGGTGGTCGATTGGCTCGTCGAAGTCGGTGCGTTGCTCAACCCGAAAGGAGAAACGCTTACCCACAGCTACCCGCACTGCTGGCGGTGCCACAACCCGGTCATCTTCCGAGCCACGCATCAGTGGTTCATTTCGCTCGAGCACAACGGCCTACGACAGCAGGCGCTAGGGCAGGTCGACAACGCAGTCACTTGGGTCCCGAAGTGGGGCAAAGACCGGATCCGCGGAATGCTCGAAGGCCGCCCTGATTGGTGCATCAGTCGCCAACGCACCTGGGGCGTGCCGATAGCGATCGCGATGTGTGAGAAATGCGAAGAGCCCGTCATTGACGCGGGGATGATGAACAAGGTCGCCGACGCAGTCGAGAAGGAAGGCGCAGGTGTCTGGTACCGCACTCCGGTGAAGGACTTTCTGCCCGCCGGCTACACATGCAAGGCCTGTCAGGCGACTGAGTTTCGCGCAGAGAGAGACATTCTCGATGTCTGGTTTGATTCGGCGTGCAGCTTCGCTGCGGTCGTGGCCAAGCGGCCGAACATGAAGGTGCCGGCAGACCTTTACCTCGAAGGCAGCGACCAACACCGCGGGTGGTTTCATTCGTCGCTGTTGGTCGGTGTTGGCACGACAGGAAAGGCGCCCTACACCACCTGTCTGACCCATGGCTTCGTGGTCGACGGCAATGGCAACAAGATGGCGAAGTCGGCCGGCAATGGCGTAGCGCCAGATGAAATCATCAAAAAGTACGGCGCCGAGGTGATGCGATTGTGGGTTGCTTCGAGCGACTACCGCGACGACGTGCGGCTCGGGCAGCCGATTCTCGTCAACCTCTCGGAAGGGTATCGAAAGATTCGCAACACACTGCGGTACGCGCTCTCGAACCTCTTCGACTTTGATCCCACGCAAGACGCGGTGAAGTTGCTGCCGCTCGATGCGTGGGCGCTGGCACGACACCAGGCGCTGATTGCCAAGGTGCGGGCGGCGTATGAAGCGTACGAGTTCCACGTCGTCTACCATTCGGTGGTCGACTTCTGCGCCACCGACCTGTCGGCGCTCTACTTCGACATTCAGAAAGACCCGCTGTACACCTCGAAGAAGTCGGGTGCCAAGCGGCGCAGCGCCCAGACCGCGATGCATCAAATCGTCAAAGAGTTGTTGGTCGTACTGTCGCCCATCATGAGCTTCACCTGCGAAGAGGCTTGGGACTACTTGCCAGGGCCGAAAGCCGACTCGGTATTTCTCGCCGACTTCCCAACCGTTGGGGCGGCTGCCGACGCAGCGATGCTCGAGCGCTATGAGAAGCTGTTCGCCCTCCGAGCGCTGGTGATGCCGTTGCTCGAGGTCGCTCGGCGAGACAAGTTGATTGGCAAGTCTGAAGAAGCGCAGGTCGCGCTGACGGCAACGGGTGGCTTGAAGGACTTTCTGCTGGCAAACCAAGCCGAGCTGCCGGGGTTGTTGAAGGTCAGTCAGATTGCGCTGCTTGCGGTCGCTTCGTCGAAAGCTGTTTCAGTGTCCAGCGAGCTTGCGGCCGAGGTGCTGCCGGCGGCTGGAAATCGCTGCCCCCGCTGCTGGACGTATGCGACCGAGGTCGGTGCTCAAGAGCTGTGCAATCGGTGTGTTGAGGCCATTTCATAATCGCCCTGGCCTGAGTGCCCACGGGTACGGCGCGTTTGTCGTTGATCTCGACGGCATCAACAGCGTCGAACCCCGCTCCGCGTTGATCAGCGTGTCGCCACACTCGGCCGTCGGTTTTCAGGGGCTGGGAAACAGGCTCTCGAGCGATACGTCGAACCCCGCGAGAGTGGCCGCTTTGACACGCGAACCTGGAAGAAAAATCCCATGCTCGCGGTACGCGGAACTTTGCAGGGCGAGCACCGTCACAGAGGTCATCCGGGGATCGACAACCCAATATTCGGGAACGCCAGCCAGCGCGTACTCCGCGCGCTTGGTGATGAGATCGCGGTTGGGATCGTCTGGGCTGATCACCTCGACCACAAGGTCTGCTCCCGACCAGTAGGCATCGCCCCGTCTGGAGTCGCGCGCTGAGATCATTGCCACGACGTCGGGTTCGCGAAACCGGCCCTCGGCGATTCGAAGTCTTAGCGGCGCGAAGCGGACGACCCCTCCCTTTGGGTCTAGGTGCGCGTGCAATGCGAGGAAGATCGCCGCGACGATCGCCTGATGTTGTTCAGTGGGCATCGGCAAGATCTCGAGCTTTCCTGCGCTCAGCTCGATCAACCGGCGGGTGCTTCGTGTCACCCATAGGTAGTCCTCGTCCCTCCACTCCCCGGGAGCAGGAAGAACCGAAAGAAGGTCTTCAGCAGCGGTTTCCATGAGGCTCGGATGCCATCATAACGCGCGTCAACGCGACGCTGCGCTGCTCTGATGATAAATGTGAAGGTGACTTGGTAGCGACTGCGGTGGCGACGGCAAAGAATCCGAATTCTCCTTCTTCTTTTGGAAGTGCGCACCGCGCCAGCTCGACCGGCGCGTCGTCACGCATTGATCTCACCTCGGCTGTTCCGAGGTCTTCTTCCCAAAGGCGCTGACCTTTTCTCTCGACGCTGCGGACCCGCGCCGCTACACAGCCGCGCGTGCACCGTAAGTACATTGTCCTCATTGCGCTGACCCTTGGCGTGGTGGTGCCGGACCAGATCACCAAGTACCTGACCTTGAGAGACCTCACGACCGCCTTTGACGGCGCCGCGAGTCCACTCAAAGTGTTTCTCTCGAAGGCGCCTGAATCGGGCTACGACGGGTACCACTTCCGCAGGAAGGGCGCCTACACCGTATCTGAGGATTTCTTCCGGCTGCAGTACGCCGAGAACCCAGGGGCGGCGTTTGGCTTGTTCCG
>JANOHG010000910.1:0-3069 GCA_031406375.1 Archangiaceae bacterium
GACAACGCCAATCGCTTCAACAGCTCGCCAACGTCGTGGATTCGAACAACGACTCTCATGAAAATCTCTTGAACTACCATCTTCTGCCTGCCTTTGCCTTTTGGGCGGAAAGGCCTCAGACACGGATTTCTTTACACGACCCCCACTCCGCCTGCCCCTGCACCGACGGGACTTTTGGCAGGCAAGGCGCTCCTTCTCGCCGCGGGCCTCGTAGCCGGAGGCTTCGGCGGCGCGCTGCTGCAGGCCCGATATGGCACGCCGCGCGAGGTGGTGGTGGAACGCCGAATCGAGGTGCAGGTGCCATCTCCGGAGGTGCGGGTCCCATCTCCCGCAGCCGCGGCGCCCGCAGTTGAGACGTCGAGGCCGCGCGCGGTGGAGAGGCGCCCGCCCCCACCGGCCTCGGCCATCGACTTGGAGCGGCTGCTGATCGAGCAGGCGACGTCAGCGCTGAGCCGGAGGCAAGCCGATCAAACGCTGGCCGCTTGCGCGCAGCACGCCACCCAATTCCCCGCCGGCCAGCTGGCGGAGGAGCGGGAGAGCCTCGCCATTCGCGCGTTGGCGTCCGTGGGCCGAATGGACGAAGCCCGCGCGCGCGCCGAGAAGTTTCGCGCTCAGTTTCCGGGTGGGCTGTTACTGGAGGTCGTCAACGCTGCCGTGCGAGACACGCCTTCCCCATAGGCAGGGGTCCCGCCCGGGGTGGTGTTGAACGTGACATTCAGGGTGATCCAAATATACTATTATTGCGATGTCGGTCGAACGGATCCTCTTCTACGAAACAGCATCGGGGCGGCGGCCAGTCATCGAGGCTCTCGAAGAACTCGAGGATGACGAGCAAGCAAGAGTATTGGAAGCCATCGAGGCGTTCACAGAAGAGTTCCCACTGGTGCGGACAGTCACCATCAAGCCGCTGGTTGGCAAGCTGTGGGAGATGAAGCTCGGGCGAATTCGAGTGCTGTATGGAGTGGTCGCCGGGGTTCTGTGCGTCGTGTTGCTGTTCGTGAAGAAGTCCCAGAAGACGCCATCGGGAGAGTTGGAACTCGCGGTGCGTCGCCTTGAAGAGATGACAGAGGAGCTGAAGTCATGAAGACCAAGACCAAGAAGTCCAGGAGTCACCCGGTGGATCTGAAGTCCTTGATTGCGAGGAAGCGGGCCGAGAGCCCCACCTTTCGCGCCGCCTACGATGAGGCCCGAGCAGTTCGCCTGCTGTCCCGAGCATTGGCCGAATTGCGCGAACGAAGCGGCCTCACCCAGGCCCAGCTGGCCAAGCGGCTGCACACCACCCAGGCTGCGATCAGTCGCCTGGAAAGCCCCACCTATAGGAGCCACTCACTGGCGACGCTCCGCAAATACCTGAAGGCAACCGGATCGAAGATGGTCATTCGCTTCGAGCGCAGCGACGACGGCACCCCGCTTGAAGTGCACTGACCATGTGTCCCCAGTGTGTCCCTCCAGCGCGGCAAACGGCGGGAGTAAACGGAACAGAAGGCACGCGGCGGGAAGCGAAGTTTGCGACGTCACTGAGCAAAGCTTGGAAGTGCCCGTCCTGCTTTAGGGTTTTCTTCGCCCGTGACCGTCTTCGATTCCCACCGCCTCCATGAGAGTTTTCCCTCGGAGAAAGGGCCTTCGGGCCCGCTCCGAGGGGTTCTTGTTCCGTCGGTGTTCCGTTCGGGCGGAGGCACGGGATGGGTCAGAAGGGAATCATGGTCGGAGAGACACATTCCGGCAGGCGGTCGTCGCTCAAGCTCTACTGGGTCGAGAGCCCCGACCACCACGAGGACTGGTTCGTGATCGCGCGATCGGCGAGGGCAGCCCGTGCCTTCTTCGAGGACTCCGAGGGTTACGGGCGGGATCGTCGACGAGTCGATTGGTCGATCACACCCCTGTCGAGACGCAGTCGGAGGTCGGGCCGTACTGGACGAGCCGGCAGGTCGGGCCCTTCACCGCTCCGTGCTGGCCGTCCGAGCAAGCGATCAAGACCTGTGGCGGCATCTACCGGAACATCGTGCCGGTCGGCCGGCCGCGCTTGTCGACCGGGTTGCAAAAGCCGAGCTTTTTGAAGAGGTCGAGCATCTGCCAAGCGTCGCCGTAGTTTGCCGAGTCTCCACGGTAGGCCTTCTCGCCGTCGCGCGCTCCGAGGAATTCTTTGGTCCAATGGACGAGCTACTTTGCGAGCTCCGGCTGCTTCACGTCACGGAAGCCGGCCATCTTCATGAACGCGCCCATGCGGGCATTTCTACCTCAGAAGGAATTATGCTGCGGTAGTGACTGCGCGAGAAAAAGAAGTTCTTAGTGAAGCGATGCAACTGACCACGAAGCAGCGCGCTCGCCTCGCCGCTGAGCTGCTTGCCAGCATCGACGGGAAACCCGATCGCGATGCTGAACTGGCGTGGGCGATCGAGATTGAGCGCCGAGCGAAGCGTGCGATCGCCGGCAAGTCCGTCGGGACCGATTGGGCTGTCGTTCGAGCACGGCTTCAGTCGTCGTCTCGACGCTGATGAAGCCAATCACGCTCGATGTTGAGGCTGAGAAGGAATTGTCCGCCGCCTACGTCAGGTACGAGTCCCAGGTTCTCGGGCTCGGGGACGAACTGGTCGCTGTTGTCGATGAACAGTTCGCACGAATCCAGCGTGCGCCACGCCGTTTTGTCCTCGCTCCGGACGTGACTGCGAGCCTCAATGTTCGGCGCGCCATTGTCCGGCGGTTTCCGTTCACGGTTGTCTTCCTTGAACTCGCTGGAGAGATTCGTGTGCTGGCGGTCGCGCGCCAGAGCCGGCGTCCCGGGTACTGGCGAAAACGAGTTCGGAAGCTTGCAGCGCACTGATGCGTCACGCTGCTTCGAGTTCGCGAGGCGTGCGCTGATGAGACGGCTACAACCCGGCAGCGCCATCATGAGGTCGGCAAGGAAGGTAGGGCGGGGGGTGACTTCAGGACCCGCCCGCGCCACCGCGCGAGCAGCTTGCGCAACTCTTCGACCCACAGCACCAGGCTTCCAACCACACCAATCGCCAACACCTCCCGGAGGCTGAACGGCACAGTGTGGAAGACGCGATTGAGCGATGGCAGAAAGAC
>JANOHG010000985.1:0-3652 GCA_031406375.1 Archangiaceae bacterium
CCACCTGCTCCGCCACCTGCTCCGCCACCTGCTCCGCCTGCCCCGCCTACCCCGCCTACCCCGCCACCTGCTCCACCACCCTTGCCGCCGCCAGAACCTGCATCACTGCTACCTTTGGGAGCCCCACAGGCGGCAGCAAGAGAAAGGGCAGCACCGAGCAGCACGACGAATCTAAAATTCATTTGTGAGAACTCTCCAGAGCGAACGATTGGCGTCCTAATAGCCCGAGTCCCAGCCGCCGCGAAAGGCAGGGAGGATCGCCATAGCTCCGCAACTCGGCCGTTGCCGCTGCGGCCCCGAGGTGGACCATGATGATCATGCAGTGTTTCATGTCGGAAGCGATCGAGGATCCAGCGGGCGACCACGCTGAAGCTGCCCGCGGCGCCGACCGAACTACGGCCGACTGCGGCGCACCTCAAATTGCTAGAACGCGCGGCTGTGAACTCCAACCACCAGATTCGCCTTGCCGCACGTCCTAACGGTCTTCCCAAGCCCAGCGATTGGAACTTCACCGAGGAGCCGATTCCCCAACCTGGCGAGGGCGGCTTCGTCGTCAAGACGCTGCTGCTTTCGCTGGATCCGGCGATGCGTGGTTGGATGAACGAGGGTAAGAGCTACATCGCTCCGGTTGCGATCGGCGAGGTGATGCGGGCCGGGGGAGCCGGGCGGGTGATCGCCTCGCGCCACCCAGACTTTCCCGTCGGCACGTTCGTCAGCGGCAGTCTTGGCGTGCAGGAATACTGTCTGGTCTCGAACCCGCGCCAGGTTGGCGCGACCCGAATCGACCTTGCGGGGGCGCCTCTGCAGAAGTGGCTCAACCCGCTCGGGATGCCAGGGATGACCGCGTACTTCGGGCTGCTCGAGGTCGGGCTCGCGAAAGCAGGCGAAACGGTCGTCGTTTCGGGCGCCGCTGGAGCGGTCGGCCAGACGGTGGGTCAGGTCGCAAAGCTCAGAGGCTGCCGCGCGGTGGGGATCGCCGGAGGACCTGCCAAGTGCGACTTCGTGGTGCGCGAGCTCGGCTTCGATGGGTGCATCGACTACCGCAAGGGCGACCTCAAGGACGCGCTGAAGGCGAACTGCCCCAAGGGCATCGACGTCTACTTCGACAACGTCGGAGGTGAGATTCTCGACGCAGCGCTGGCCCGCATCAATCGCAAGGCCCGCATCGTCATTTGTGGCGCCATCTCTCAGTACAACGCGACGGGGCCGATGGTGGGTCCTGCGAATTACCTGTCGCTGCTGGTGAACCGCGCTCGGATGGAAGGAATGGTCGTGTTCGACTACGCCGACCGCTATTCGATCGCAGTCAACGAGATCGCCCAATGGATGAAAGAAGGCAAGTTCACCTCTCGCGAAGACATCGTCGACGGAATGCAGAATTTCCCCGAGGCGCTGCTGAAACTGTTTTCGGGCGCGAACTTCGGCAAGCTGATTCTGCGCGTCGCCAACGATTGATCTGAAATCCAACCCCGCACCCGTTTGAGGAGCACCGACCGCTGGGATCGCAAAGGGCCTTCCACTTGGGCCGCCGATTGCGTACGTCAGCCGGGTGCCGACACCTCTCGTCTTGCGACGTACCCTGATTCTGGCGCTGAGCTCGCTCACCCTTTCGAGCTGCGAGTGGGCCGCCAACGGCTTGAACTTCACCCGAGAAGACATCCCCATCTGGCGAGAACACGAGCGTTCGCAGCTGCCCGACGCTTCACCGACTCGTTTGAAAGTAATGGCGTGGAACATCAAGTACGGCGCCTGTCGCATCGATTTCTGGTTCGATTTCTGGGGCGATCGCACCCAGATGTCGACCACCGAAGTGACCGACTGTCTCACGGGTGTCGCGGCGCTGATCGAAGAGTATCGCCCAGACATTCTGCTGACCGAGGAGATCGAGGTGAATTCCCGGCGCAGCGCATACATCGACATGGTGCGCTTCATTCTCGAGCGCACCAGCCTGCGCTTCGCGGCCTATGGCCAGACCTGGGACACCCGCTACACGCCCAGTGAAGGAGTCGGGAGGATCGACCTTGGAAACGCCATCTTCAGCCGTTACCCGATCGTCAAGGCCGAACGAATTCGGCAAATCGACCGCACAGACCAGAGCGCGCTGACCCGGACCTTCTACATTCACCGCGCGGTCACCCGCGTCGAGATTGACCTTGGAAACGACCGCCGCGTCGCCGCCTATGCGCTTCACACCGAGGCGTACGACTTCGACGGCACGAAGCAGAAACAAATCGACCAACTGCACGCGCTTGCGAAAGGGGAGCAACTGCCGTTCGTGATGGGCGGCGACTTCAACGAGCTGCCGCCGGTGTGTGACGAACGTGCCGCGGCCGGCGCCGCAGAGTCATGCGACGGCAAGCTGCAACTCAAGGGCTTCCTTGATGAACGTGCTTCCTCAATCGGTACCGCCTTCGAGCAACCTCCCTACACGCCCAGTGTGATGAAGAAGTTCTACGACGACTTCGTTCCGTCAATCACCGCCGCGCGCTACGGCACCACTGCCGCGCAGCAGCAGCAGTTCTTCACCCACACCGTGCTCGGGCCAGATTCGAAGAACGACGAGGGCGTCGCTGGAAACTGGAACCGAACGCTCGACTACCTCTTCATCCGCAAGGGTGAGGCCTGGGAAGCCACCGATGTCATCCAGGGGCCAGGCCGGCTGGGCGTCCTGAAGTCCGATGCGCTGCGGCTATCGGACCACGCGCCCACCGCGGGAACGTGGGTGCTGCCATGAACGCGCTCGTTGTCGCGCTCTTGCTGGGCCAGTCGACTGCGGCTGAGCTACCTGCTGCTGACCCGGTTCCCGAAAGCGATTGGCCGCGTGCAGCGCGCGACACCGCCGACGTCGCCCCCGCAGGTCGCTGGAGCACCGGAATCTTCAACCCGACGCGGGTGGCGATCGCCGATCGATTCGAGCTTGAAGCGCACCCGTTGCTGTTCGCCGTCGCTCCGAACCTCGTCGGGCGATTCGCACTGCGCAAACAACCGGTGCGCCTCACGATTGAAGCCGGCTTGCTGGTGCCAACGTTCGGAATGCGGCTGCTGAAGGGCTACCTCTTTCCGACCTGGGCGACGAGCGCAAACGACGTTGGGTGGATGGCCATCCCCCGCTTCGGAATTCTAGTCAGCGGCACCGTTCGTAAAGCAGACGTATGGACGCTGCGAACAGACTACTCATGGAGGGTGTTGCTCGGTCGCAACAGCGCGATGCCTCTCGAGTCATTTCTGGCACCGCTGGATCTGCTGATGGCGGCTCCGCTGACGGGCTTCCTGGGAGGTATCGGGGGTGCGTACGATGCCGCGTTGACCCGGCGGCTGCGCCTGCGCGCGACGCTCAACGTCTACGTCTCTGGCAGCGCCAGCCAGAGCCTCACCGTCAACGGTGTGAATGTTGGGCCCCTGGCTCCGAAGGATCCGTTCATCGCCACCGCCCACCTGGGGATCGACATCGCGGTCTTCAAGCACTCGCGAATCACCGCGGGTGTGCTGTGGGCCAACTACGACCAGGGCGCCACCACGGTCGTGAAAGACGCAGAAGGTTTTGCCGAACGGGTGCGCGTGCGCAGCAATAATTTCCTTCCGACCCTCGACTATGTCTGGGCGGGAGGCTTTGGCGTCTGAGGTATCTCATCGCAAGAGCGCGAGCAGCTGC
>JANOHG010001034.1:0-4378 GCA_031406375.1 Archangiaceae bacterium
AGCGCTTCGGGGAAGTACTCGTCGCGGAAGAACGGTGACGCCAAAGTGATCAAATTGCCCAGCGACTGCTCGTACTGACCGATGCGGTAGTTGGCCCAGCTGCCTTCGAATAGCGCCTCGAGCCACTGGGTATTCCCGCGCTCGACTTTGTTGAAATAGAAGATCGCGTACCGGTTCTGTCGCGCGCCGTAGTGGGTGCGCCCCAACTGCATGAACGCGAGCTCTCGCAGCGCCTGCAACGCACGCGTCTCGGCTGTCATCGGCCCTGGCGGAACGCGGGTGACGACAATCACCTCTTTCATCGCCAGCAGCGCGCTCTCGGGCTTGTTTTCGCGAAAGTACGCCAACCCTTCGAGGTACTTCGCCTTTGGGTAGAAGACGTCGCCCTTGGGGATCATCAAGATCAACCGCTTGACCTCATCGAAGCTTTTGTTGGCCTCGCCAACCTGCGGTGGGTCCACTTCATCCAGCGCCTTGCCACGCACGAAGTAGTAACGCGCCAGCAGGTACCGAAACTCGTTTCGGAACCGTTCGGGGAACTCGAAGTTCGCGTACTTGGCGATTTCATTGAGCACCACCTGCTCGTTCACCGTCTTGCGGCTGATGAAGAACAGCCACTCGAGCGAGCTCTTGAAAAACTTCGTCTGAGGCCCACGCCCGAGAATCGCCGAGAACTGACCGAGGCTCGAATGGTACATGCCCATTCGGTACAGGCTTTTCGCCAACAGGTACTGAGCTTCGACCGCCAGCGCGGCGAAGTTCGGGTCGTTCATCAGCTCAGCGCTGGTCAAGGCCGCCCGGTCGTACTGTTCGTTCTTGAACTGGGTCGCCGCAACGTCGAGCTTTTGCCGGTCGCTCGACTTGCCGGTCACATCGACCGCCTCGAAGTTCATCGTCGGAGCTGCCTTGGTGTCCTTCTTCTTGCCCTCGGGCTTGGCGTCGGCCTTCGCCTCGGGCTGGGTCAGGTCGAGCCCACCTTCGGGCATCGGCACTGCGTCGTCCTCGTCCTCATCTTTCTTGTCGTCGGTCTTCTTGCCGGTGGGCTTCTTCTTCTTCTTCTTCGAGCCCAGGTCGAGCCCTTCGAAGTTCATCTGCGCGTGAGCCACCAGCGGGCTTGCGAAGGCCATCAGTGTTCCCACCACGAGTGCGCGTTTGAGGTTCATCGGATCACTCGGGCTGGAAGGTGGTGGGAAGGAAGATGCTCAGCCCCAGCTCGCCCATCAGCTGGTTTCTCAAGCTGGACTTCTTTTCGGGCTGGCTGAATTCCTCGTTGTAGATGATGTCGCGCACCTCGAGCCTCACACAGAGGAACTTGTTGATGAAGAAACGCGCGCCGACGCCCACGTTGGCGCCACCGTTCGGCGCGTTCTTCGGCCCGGTCATCAGGAAGGTGGGGCCGAGCGCCGCGTACATGTTGAACTCGATGAACTTCTCGGCGACCAGGCCGATCTTCCCGTAAATGGGTGACCACTGCAGCTCGAGGCCCGCCGCGACACTCATCTGGCCATAGGCATTGTTGCTGGTCAGCTCGCTGTAGAGCGGCGCTCGGCACCCGCGCCCTCCGGTCGCCTCGGTCGTGCAGATCTGCGCCGCGCCCGAGACGATCGAGAAGCTGTAGGCGCCGCGCAGCGACAACGCGATCTCTTCGCTGAAATGGACGGTGAGCGCGAGCGTCGGGGCGTACTTCGAGAAGAACGCATCTTTCAGCGAGATGCCCAGCCCTGGGCTCGCTTCGAAGCGACCACTCATCAAGAACTGATGCCCTGAGACCGGACGCACCCGCTCGCGCAACGGCCCCGCAGAATCCTTGTCGGCCTCTGATACGTCGCCTGCTTCTTCTTCGCTTTTTTGCGCAGACGCCGCCAGGGGCAGCAACACCAGCAACAACGACAAACGGAAGAGCGGGTACATCATTCGGACTCCCGGTAGGTCGACTTGAACGGCATGAACAGTGAGAAGCCTACGTAGATTGCCATCATGTTCTGCGCGCTGCCTTTGTCCGTGCCCGAGGGTTGATCGACATAGCTGGTGTTGATCAACGCAACGTTGACCGCGAGGAAGTCCTTCGCCACGAACCGAATGCCAAAGCCGAGATCCGCCGCGGGGTTCATCGTTCGCCCCGGCAAGGAGCTTGTTGCGGTGTAGACCACACCCATGCCTCCTAGGATGTAGGCGTCGAGGTGAAGAATGGAATTGAGGAAGGAGACCTTTCCGTAAAAGGCGCTCCACTCGAAGTTCGCCATCACCGACCATTTGGGGTCCGAGAAGAAAATCTTCGCTTGAAAGGCGAACTTGGCTGCGCGCACATCATCCGAAGGAATCACGGCCATGTACGAGGCGCGCACCGAGAACGCGAGTGCGTCGGCCGGGTAAAATGCGGCGCGAATCGCACCGCCGAACTTCATGTAGTAGGGGTCGTTGACCGTCACCATCATGTAGGGTGCCAGCTCGAAGCGCCCACGCTTTAGGTACAGCTTGCGCTGCACGCTCTTCACGCGATCCTCTTGAGTGATGTCGCGCTCAACCGCTGGCCCTTCGAGCTTCGCCTTTGCCGGCTTGCGTTCCGCCGCGGCGGCGGGCTTCGCCGGTGCCGCCGCCTTCTCCGGCTTCTTTTCGTCTGTCAGGTCGAGCCCTTCGAAATTGCTCTGAGCGGGCGCGACCGAGCCCACAAGCAGCAGGATCGCCAACGGCAGTTTACGGATCAAAATGGTGTCTCCACGTATCAGTCCGCCGCATCCAACCCGACGAACCCCTTTGGAAAAGTAAGGCGGACTCTAGCGGTGCAGTTTTTGCCCTTCAACATTGCTGAACGGTGCGTGGTACGTTCTGGGTGCTTCTTCCGAAGGACGTTTTGCCGGAGAATCACTTCACATGCTCGCTCGTTTGCTCATCTTTTCGTTCGCGATCATCGCCACGGCGGCCTGTCGGCCCGCCAGCGACCTCGGCAATCAGTGCAAGATGGTCAAGCGCGACCCGACCGTCGATGGCGGCCGGCTCTTCATTCTCAACAAAGAAATCAGAATCGGCGCGAGCAAAGACTTCATCTCTTTCGGAAGCGTCGAGTGTGAGGACCTGGTCTGCGTTCGTGATGCTCAATTCCCAGTTCCCGAAGGCGGCTTTCCCCCCGAAGGAATCGCCAACGGGTACTGCTCGAGGGGTTGCCAGATTGGCACCGCGTGCCTATCGGCGAGTGCGGCGGATGACAATGACGCGAAGCGCCGACTCACCTGCCGACCGCTGTTGCTCGACGCAGAAACGCTGCGGCTGATCTGCAACGGATCTGAAGCAGATAGAGCCAAATGCAAGGCCTACCTTGGCAACGCTGAGTCGCCCGACTTTTGCGCGAGGGGCGGGATGTCAGACGGCGGAAACTGAAAACCGGGTGTAGGTGCACGACCTACTGGGGGCTGACGGATAATTCAGCTGGACCAAGATCCTTGGGCTCACTCGTTCGTGAACCTTAGGAACGGACCTTGCTGTCTGTTCTTTGAGTCACCAATTTCCAAGGAGTGCCCGATGAACCGAACCGGAATCTTCCTCGCAGCGGCAGGAGTGCTGGCCTTGGTGGCCCTCGTGGCCGGCCTGCCGCGCGTGGTCAATACCCTTCCAGACATTGAGCCGCCTCAGATGCCGACGACCTTTGGCACCGGCTCGCTAAAGATGACGGGTCGCCTTTCTCATCCGTTTGTTGGGCTGGGGCGTTCAGATGTGTTTCTCACCGTCGACCTGAGCGCAGTCGAGGTCGCTGGGGCCGCGCGTGCGCCCCTGAATCTCGCGATGGTGATTGATCGCTCGGGCTCGATGTCTGGCTTCAAGCTGACCCAGGCCAAGCAGGCTGCCAAACAGCTGATCTCGCAACTGACCCAGCACGACAAATTGTCGATCGTCCACTACGGCAGTGACGTCAAGTCAATGGCCGGCAGCTACGCGACGACGCAGAACAAAGAACGAATGCTCGCCTACGTCGAGGGCATCTGGGACGACGGCGGCACCAACATCGGAGCGGGGCTGTCGACTGGGCGAGATCTGCTGCTCGCTTCAAAGAGCGATTTCAAAGTCAGCCGGCTGATCCTCATCTCAGATGGCCAGCCAACCGAAGGGCTCACCGACAGCGACGGCCTGACTGCGATTGTCCGCGAGACGCGCCAGCAAGGAATCACTGTCTCGAGCATCGGCGTCGGCACCGACTTCAACGAAGACCTGATGCAGGGGTTCGCGGAATCCGGCGCGGGCGCGTACGCTTACCTGTCATTCGCGTTGCCGCTAAAACAGATAACATTCTTCAACCCCGCATCGGCTGCCTTGGGTATGTTGGTGCTGTAATCCTTTAGCAGTTGTGCATGAAGAGATAAATCGTTGAAGCCTTTGGCCAGCCCCA
>JANOHG010001071.1:0-5519 GCA_031406375.1 Archangiaceae bacterium
ACGACGGCGGCGAGACCTGGACGCGGCCGCAAGGCTTTCGCACCGTCGCAGCAATGACCACGAGCGACGTGACGTCGATCTCTGTCGACCCTTCCGACTTCAAGCACGTGATCCTCAGCTCGCACTCCGCTTGGCCCAACATGGGCAATGCGGGAATTCTCGAGACGAAGGACGGCGGCAACACGTGGATCGTTCATCCGCCCGACCCTGGCTTCACTTCCGCCACAATGGGCGTTCACATTCTCTACAACCCCGCGCTCGGCATCGGGGACTCGAAAACCTGGCTCGTGGCTACCGAAGGCGCCGGCTTCTTCCGCACCACCAACTCCGGAGCGACGTGGACGAAGGTCTCGAGTTCGACCATCACGCATGGCGGCAACGACATCTATTACACGAAGTCTGGAGTGCTCTATGCGGGCGCGGCCCACTACCCCGTTCGCAGCACCGACAACGGCGCCACGTGGACCCAGGTCACCGTTGGGCTCGTCAGTTGGTACTACTACTCGGTGCAGGGTGACGGGACGACGCTCTACACCCAGCTTGCGTTCACCGGGGACAACGGCGGCCAGGGCAACAGGCCGTACATGACTTCGCCCGAGGCCAGCGGCACGACCTGGTCCGAGTACGACCCTCTCCACACCGGAGCCCAGACCTTCTCCGACGGCCCGTACGTCATGCGCTTCGACCCGGTGAATCGCATCATGTACTCGGCGAACTGGGACGCCGGTCTCTGGGCGCTCAAGGTCGTCCCGTAGCAGCGCGGCTGAGGCTGAAGAGCGCCGCGTTTCGAAGATCGTCACTTTTATCTCGTCGTGAAGGTCGTCCCAAGTGCCGCACCTTGGCCATCCAGAAGCAAGAGCCCAGAAAACGCCGTGACGGCAACTCCGCCGCTGAAGCTGGCCCCCAGAGCAGAACCATACGTGACGCGCGACATCCCAACGGAAAGGTTGCCGGGCATAAACCGAAGCAACTCGCTCGCTGGCGGGGTGAAGATCCCGGTATCGGCTGGGTAGCAGGTGAGCACCCGGCCCGCTTGCTGGTCGCTGTTCGTACCCGAGAATGTCATCACAATTCGGGTCCCGCCCTGACTCGATGCATTCCACGAAAAACTTGGCGGGGTGCTGAGCGCGAAATCGACGAGGCCCCCGCCCTTCGGCAAGGGCGAGAGTGAAGTCAGCGGCGGCGGTGCAATGATCGACGCGCTGAACGACGGGATGCTCCCCAAGCCGTTGACGTGCCACTTGAATGTCTTGCCCGCAGCTGCGGCCGAGTTCCACTCCGGGGGCGTCACCAACAAGTAATAGGAGCCGTTGGCATCTTCCGTCATCTCTTGAACGACCTGCATTTCGCCCGTAGGGCCCTCCAAGAGGACCTGAGTTACGCGGTCCCGTTGAGCCGGCAGAACTGGCACGTTACAGGTGACCGTGACCGTGCTGGAGCAAATCCCAATTGCGGGGAGGACGGGCGCAACGTCACTCCTTGGGAACGAAGCTTTGGTGAACCCGAACGGCATATTCGCAAGGCTCAAGACAGCCGATTTGTGCCCGTTGTCGGTCACGCTCACGCACTCCGGTTTTGAGTTCGTGCACTTTCCCGCACTACACGTCGTGTCAATAGGACACGCGTCAAGGATCGATGCGGCCTCAGAGCACGAAGCCCGCCACCACCTTTTGTCTCCGACGCAGTAGATGCCGGTCTGGCAGGTTGAGCCTCCTCCAGATCCACCACCGGATCCACCCGCGGATCCGCCGCCGCCCCCAGCTCCAGACGATCCGGCGCCGCAGGCAGGGAAAAGAAACGCAGCGAACGCCAAAACAATGATCTTTTTCGGCATGAATTTCACTGAACTACGCGCACACGTTTTCGTTGGGCAACCGGAGAGCTGCATCAGAGTCGCAATCTAGCGTGCAGTTCGACCCAGCGGCGGTACTGGCCTCGCACGGGATGTTGTCACTCCCTGAGTGACGCCTGATGGGTCCAAACCCATCAGTAACGCATCACCCTCACCCTGATGCGCCGGAAACACAAAGCCCGGTCTCGCATCTACGCGAAACCGGGCTTCTTTCTGAGCGGGAAAAGGGATTTGAACTACCTCGAAGGCACTTGGCCAACTCGGTGATGGCACTCGCTTTTCTACCAATTCGCCAGGTCCTTCGAGGGGTTCGGTCTCGTTGATGCTCTTGCTCGAGATGTCTCGGTCTTGCTGTTGCCGCCCCTGGTTTGGGAGACATTCGGGAGACGGATTGCTGGTCATTTTTTACGTCAGACCGACCGAGTGAAGGTCGGGGCCGAACAGCGAAAGCTCGTTCTTGGGCTCGTCCGGCTGTCTCTCGCCTCGAATCTTCTTCTCGATGTCTTCTCGGGCAACGGCGGCGGCAAGCTCGAGAAGCTTGCGCCAGTCTTCTTGCCTTCGGACCTCGACGAACGTCCGATTGGTCTGCACGTAAACGAGCGAGGTCTTCTGCTGCTGCATCAGCCGCCAGACGTTGACCATCGTGCCCGCGCTCTCGCCGTCCCAGAGCATGAAGCCGACCGTCGCGTCCTTGGCCATCGCCTGGTCTTTTGCAGCGTAAAACTCGAATGTGCCGGGCCTGGCCTTGGTCGCCACTTGGCGACAGGACCAGTGACCCAAGTTGTTTCTGGGTGAAGTGCCCGAGCAGAAGACCTCGACGTTCCTGTACCCCTGGTCACCGAGGTACTTCTGGAGCGCTTTGTCAGCCCCGTTGGCGTCGCCCACCACCACCCTGAACTGCTGCTGCACGATGCGGTCGAGCCGAGCCCGGACTTCGTCGTTCAGCTTCGAAATGTGGCGGGAACCGCCGAGCACCACGCAAGTCATCGCTACCTCTTCGTCCGGGTGAGTGCCAAGGCGTACACCTTCGCTGCACCACCCTTGGAACGTAGAATAGCCGCGACGGCGTTCATCGTCGCCCCCGTCTGAAAAAGGTCGTCGAACAACAGGACGTTGCGACCCTTGACCCTCTCAGCATCAACCTCGTGGGCACCAGCGAGCACCTTCTGACGCTCGGCGACACTGACGTTCTTCAGTTCCGGGGTCTGCTTCTTCCTGGTCACCGCGTCGTCAACGAACTCAAGCCCAAACCGACCGGCGAGAGCCTTCGCAACGAGATGAACAGGCTGAACAGACCGGCGCTTCGAAGCTGGCATCGGTACGACGATGTCGATCTTCACCTTCCAGTTCTTGATGAAGGTCGCTGCGGTGGCCGCCAGCTTGCCTGCCTCTGAAACGTCGCGGCTGCCATATTTCAACTGGTAGACCGCCTCGCCCACTTCGGTTCGGACCTTGTCGAACTGCGCCCGTCCCTGACCGTCGTAGCCGAGAAATTCGGCGCTCTTCATATGCAGATCGAGGGTGTACCCCTCGGCCCAGCTGCCGGAAATCTTCTGTGGGTTGGTTGCGAGAGGCTTCACATGGTTGCCGTCCCCATGCTTCTACATCGGCAACAGCCGTCAGCCCAGAGCAGCTCCAGGCACCATGGTCGAAGCCGGTGAAAGATCGACCTCAACAACGCTTCTTGCAGATACCCCCACACCTTGGGTCATCAAGGTCATCCCGGAGTTCCGAGCGGGCCGAGGTTGGCGGTCGGCCGAAGATCTTCCACGCGCACAAGGGCTCCGCGATGGGATATGGCTTCTCGCAAATGAAGACGAATCCATTGGTGGTGGTGCTGGTCGCCGCCCTGAGTCAGGTGGCAGTTGCAGGGCCAAAAAAAGGGGAACGTACCGTGGAGAATCCGGTGGCAACGAGTGACGGCGGAATCGCTGAACAGCTTTCGGTCCTACCCTTGAGGGGGTCTGTCCTTTTCCCGGGGTCGGTTCTGCCCTTAAACGTTGGCAGAGAAAAGACAATCACACTCGTCAAAGATGCTCTTGCTCGCAAGGCCGATATCGCTGTCATTACTCAGGTCAATGAGGCTGTCGAAAGCCCCACCGCCAAGGACTTGTACACCGTTGGCGTTCGCGCCCAAATTGTTCAGTTTGTTCAGAACGGCGATTCGTATTCTTTGGTCTTGCAGGGCACGGGCCGCGTCCGAGTCTCGGAATGGCTGAGCGAAGCGCCGTTCTTTCAAGCGAAAGTTGTGAGGGTCGTCGAAGAGCAGCCTCGTAAAGAGGACCAGCCTGAAGTTGCCACATTGATGAAACGTCTCGTCAAGGTTTCCGGAGATTTGATTCTGTCGAACAAGGACGCCCCACAGAATGCGGTCAAACTGCTTGAGGCGATCACAGAACCGGGTGTGCTCGCCGACATTGCGATTGGTAACTCGGCTGTTGGTCTTTCAGACAAACAAAATGTCTTGGCGTCGACATCCATTCTGGCTCGAATGAAATTGGCGCTTACCTATCTCGACGCCCAGTGGAGCCTGTTGAGTCCAGAGGCAAGGGCAAGAGCGGGGTCGCGCCCGACGCCCGCGAAGCCGATGACGTGGCAGTCGCTCCTGGTTGACACCCGCGAAGTTACTTTGGCGACAATCGAGACGATGGTGAAGTCGTACAAGCAGTTGAACAAAGACGTTCGTATCGAAGGTGCGCTTCGTCGCACCGACGGAAGTCTCCAAATTGGCAAAGACGAGCTGCCGAGAAGGGTTGACGTCGGGGTGCTTTCCAACTCAGGCATCAACCCACTGACCGCCGTGACCGGCGGCTTGAAACATGATCCGATCGAATTTGCTTACGACGGAAAGCTGGCAGTCTCGCTACGAGATTTTGCTTGGGATTCGAGTGTGCTTGCCACTGATGGCGACAAAGCCAAGGCAGCGACAGCGGTCAAAGAGTGGTTCTGGCGATGGTTCGACAAAGACGACAAGAAGGGCGCAGACACACGCGGATTTCACGGCGTCGTGCACTTCGTCGCTTTCTCGAAAGACCTCAGCAACGTAGACGTAGATTTCGGATCTGCACCGGTCGAGGCTTTTGAAGACCTTCTACGTGGGCTGTCTCGCGCCGGGGTGTCCAAGGTGAACTTCGTGCGAGGCAGACAATCTGCCCAGGAGAATTCCGCGGAGAAGTGACCCCAACAGGGAACGTCGGTTGCGCTGGCCCCTGCATCAACACGCCCGCGACCTACAATCCGGTGTGTCAATTCCCGCGGAGAATCGTCACCTGGCGCTGGCGCCGACCGATGTCACTGGGCAACCGGCTGAACTACGCCGCCTCGGCCTGTCGGTCGTGGACAAGTTGGCCGTCACCTCGTTCGCCACCGGCGACCACGCGGACCTGCTCGAACAGGTACGTGCTCGCGCCGAAGTTCTGGTGGGGTCCGACGCCGATGGTGGTCGGCGCCGCATCGTCGCCAAGAGGCTTGCCACCACCGAAGGTCACGTCGAACTTCTCGAAGCTTTGGTCGGGCAGGCGCTGGCCCAGCGGGACTTCGAAGCGGTGGAGATTCTTGACCGCCTGCTGCGCAGCTACAGCTCCAGGCTGGTGTTTCTCCGCCGCGAACACGCCGATGAAATGCAGAGGGGCCGCCTCCGCACGGTGCTGATCAGTATCGAGTCGGA
>JANOHG010001074.1:0-14504 GCA_031406375.1 Archangiaceae bacterium
GAGACGATCGAGCCGCTCATCGCCGAGCGCGAACGTGATCACGACGAGATGGTCGAGAACTGCGTGAACACGGGCACGCGTGCGCAGTACGACTGCGTCGCAGGCCATTCCACACGATGGATACTTGAGCTTCAGCGGGCAGCGGTAGCAATTGGCATACGGAACGAGGTGGTTGCCGGGCACCAACGGGCCAAGTCCTTTCTTGAAATCCGAGCCCATCAGGCTCAATACACCCATCGTCTTTCCGTGAAATCCTCCCCAAAAACTCACAAATTCAGACTTGCCTGTATAGCATTTGGCCAAACGCAACGCGGACTCGACCGCCTCAGCGCCTCCCGAGTACAGCTGCAGGCGGTGAACGCCGGGCGACGGCGCATGCGAGGCAACCCGTTCCATCAATTCGACGCGTGCGTTCGAAGAGAAGCTTCCGGCCGAGACGTTCTGAACTTGCTCGCAGATGGCAGCGGTCCACTTCGGGTGGGAATGCCCCAGGCCGTTCACTCCGATGGCGCCGACGATGTCGAGGAAGGTGTTGCCGTCGACGTCGGTGACCGCGTTGCCGCGCGCCTTTTCGACGACGATGCCAGCCATCGCTGAATAGCGTTGATGTCCAGGCGCGTAGTGCGCTTCTTCCAACGCGCGTCGTGCTTGGCTCAACGGGCCGGGGATCTCAGTCAACAGGAACGGCTTTTGATCCACCGGCTGGCTGATTTTCCGCTCGGACTCGCTTCCCATGCAAAACTCCTAGACAGTATTCTGACCCGCTCATACGACCACGACCAATGAGTTTAGGTACCGCGTTTCAGAAAAAACATCCAATTCTTACCACTGAAATTCCGGGCCCGAAGTCGCTGGCGAGCTGGGAAAAGCAAAACACAGTGATTGGCCCCGGACTGCAGCGGGTCGTGCAGTGGGCAAGACTGTGTCTGGTGCGTGGCAAGGGTCCTTTTCTCGAAGACGCAGACGGAAACGTCTTTCTCGACTTCATGGGCGGCAGCGGCGTCAACAGCATCGGCCACTCGCATCCACAGTACATCGAGGCGATGTCGCAACAGCTCTCATCGCTGGCGATTGGTTCATTCAACACCCCAGCGCGGGTGCGCATGCTTGAAGAATTCCAGTCGATTTTCCCGAAAGGAATGGATCGGGTGCAGTTCTTCAGCGGAGGCACCGAGGCGGTCGAAGGCGCGCTGCGCCTCGCCAAGTCTCACACCGGGAAGTACGAATTTCTTGGATTTTGGAATGGCTACCACGGCAAGACAATGGGCGCCCTCGCGCTCACCGACGGCGCGCGCAAGGGGTTGGGTCCGATGCCGCCAGGCGCGCTCACCGCTCCGTACGCTTACTGCTTTCGCTGCCCGCTCAAGCAAACGTTTCCGTCGTGTCAGTTCGCGTGCGTCGACCACGTGCGGCAGGAAATCAAGAACTCTTCCGCGGGGTCATTGGCAGGGATCATCGTCGAACCGATTCAGGGTCGCGCTGGAAACATCACGCCTCCGCCGGGGTATCTTAGGGAACTAAAGGCGGTTGCTCGGGAATTCGGAGCGCTGTTGATCGTCGACGAGACGATGACCTGTATGGGTAGAACTGGTAAAATGTTTGCCTTTGAGTACGACGACGTCATTCCAGATATCGTGATCGTCGGGAAAGGGTTGGGTTCTGGCTACCCTGTCACCGCTGTCTTGTCGACCGCCGAGATCATGAAGAGCGCGCCGTTCTCTGACCCGAGCTTCAATTCTTCCAGCTTTGCCGCGTTTCCGATGGCGTGCGCGGCGGTGGGGTCGACGATTGAAATCACCAAGCATGAGGATCTGCCCGCGAAGGCACAGAAGCTGGGCACTGAGCTGCTTGCCGAGCTGAAGAAGATGGAAAAGGAAATTCCAATCATGGGCGAGGCGCGCGGGTTGGGGTTGATGCTTGGGTTCGAGCTCGTCGAAGACAAGAAGTCGCTGCGTCCGGTGTCGTCGAAGGCGATGGAAGAGATCTTCATGGATCTGCTGCGCAGCGGAGTGCTGGTGATGTTCGGCAGCAGTGGCTCGGGCAACAGCATGCGGCTTTATCCGCCGTTGAACATCGACCGCGAGATCGCGCTCAACGGGATAGCGATCATCAAACAGGTGCTGCTGCGCCAGAGCGCCCGAATGGAAGCCGCGTAAATGTCTGTCATCGAGCGGATCAAGCCCACGGGTGTCTACGAAGCGAAGGGCTACAGCCACGCGGTCAAGCGGGGCAACATCGTCTTCGTCGCGGGCCAAGTCTCGAAGGACGTCGAAGGCAAGCTGGTCGGCGCCGGCGACATTGCAGCTCAGGTAGAGCAGGTGTTTCGAAACTTGAAGGCGGTGGTCGAGGCCTCGGGCGCGGGCCTGGCGGACGTGGTGAAGCTCAACATCTACACCACCGACTTGAAGCACTACCGCCCGCATATCCGAGAGGGGCGCGACAAGTACTTCGCGCAGCACCCTCCGGCGACCACGCTGCTGGTGGTCTCGAGCCTGGCGGATCCGAACTTTCTGCTTGAGATCGACGCCGTCGCGCTCATCGATTGAACTCGGCACACGCGACACCGCCGAGCTTGCGAACTTCCGCGCGACTCAACGCACGTTCTTCGAACGCAAGACTGGCGAGGCTGATGTCGACTGCGGTTGTGCTTTGGTCATCATTGGGAGCGTCATGGTGTCGATTCTACCGCTGGTTCGTCAGCTAAAGCCCCAGCGTGGCGCGCATCGCAGCGAAGTCCGCCCGGGTGAGCTGTGGAATCCCCGTCTTCTGCACTGCCAGCGACCCGCAGAAGTTCGCCAGCCGCGCCGAATCGACCACCGGAAGTCCCTTTGAAAGTGCGTACGCGAAACCGGCAATGAACGAGTCGCCAGCGCCACTCGCGTCGATTTCCTCCGCGGGGAAACCAGGAACACTTGTTCGCTTCGACCCTTCGACTATCTCGCAACCCTTCGAGCCGCGGGTGATGATCAAAATCGGCTGTTTGCCGGATGCGCCGAGATCGACGTATTCGGCCTCTTCTTCGCTGCCCTTGAGAAAATCGATCGACGCGATTGGGTGACCCGTCTTCGCGAGCGGCACGAGCTCGATTTTTCCTCCTGGGCCAAGCACGCGAATCAGGCTCTGCAAGTCGCAGACGACCACCTGCGAGACGGCCCCCAGGCGCGCGATGGCCTGCGGCGTCACCTCACCCGCACACCCATTGGCGATTGCAATCTTCGCCGAGCCGGTAAGGTCTTCGGCGCGAATCGGAGCGCACAGCGCCGTCACCGTGCCCTCGCGACGGCCGCTGGTGAAGTCGTCGACGAAGCACGTCGTTGGGCAGGTTGAATCGACGACGGGCGGGCGAATCACCTTTTCGCCGTAGAGGAAATCCTTCCCCACTTTCGCCACCACCTCGTAGTCGGCGTCCAGCGCCTGCAAGATGCTGCACATGTACGCCGTCGCTCCGCCAAGCGCCGCGAATCGTTCGCCGCGTTGGGTGATAATCTCATCGTGCGCGTAGTTGCCGACCACCAACAGCTCCCGCTGGCTCATTGGCGGCTCAATCTCATCGTCTTCAAGGGCGATCAACCGCTGAAATCATCTGGGTGCCTCGCGCGCCAAGCCTGCGCTATGTACCCGCCCCTTGTCGCTCTTTGCTCGGAGAAATGCTGATGAAGGGAATTTCCCTCGGGGTCGTCCTCATCGCTTCGCTTGCCTTCGCCGAAGACCCCACGCCGCCCAAGCTCTCGGCAAGCGACGTGCTCACCAAGATGGAAGCGAACAACAACGGCTTCGCGGATCAACGAATGGACATGAAGCTGACGGTCGTCGACGTCGATGGCTCGAAGAAGTCCTACGACATGACGATGTTTCAAAAAGGTGACGTGAAGCGGATGATTCAGTTCACTTCGGGTGAGATGAAGGGAATGTCGACGCTGGTCGAGGATCGCAACAGCGTTCACGTCTACTTGCCAGGCTTCAAGAAAGTGCGTCGCGTCGCAGCGCACAACATGAATCAGTCGCTGGCTGGCTCGGATCTAACCAGCGAAGACATGGCCCAGGTCAGCTGGGCCACCGACTGGAACGTTGCGTTCGAGAAGGAAGACGCGAACAGCTGGTGGCTGCTGTTGACGCCGAAGACACCCGAAAGCAGTACCCACGCGAAGGTCATTCACCGGGTCGAGAAGCAGGGTTTCAGTCAATCCGAGACACACTACTTCAACAAGGCCGGCGAAGAGGTCAAACGCTTCATCAACCGCGACCTCACCGATTTCAATGGCGCCAAGCGCTACAAGAACATCGTCGTCTCAGATCCTCGCACTGGTCATCGAACCGAGCTCGAGGTCAAGGACTTCAAAGTGAACCAGAACTTGAAAGATGATCTGTTCACCGTTCGCCAACTTCAGTGGGGAAAGTAATTCGCGCAGCGGTGGGTGTTTGGCTGGTTTTTCCCATGATGGCGCTCGCTGCGCCCGATTGGGTCGACAAGATTTCCCTTTCAGGCACCGTCTCGAGCGACATCCGCATCAACATCGAGAGGTACCGCGGCGCGACGGTGGGCGAGGGCTACAACTTTGCAGTCAATCGCAATGACCTAACGGTTCATTCCGAGATTTCTCCCCTCGAGCAGGTGGTCGCCGTCTTCGACGCGCGGCTTCGTTATTACGGGCTGAACGAAGTCACCTCGCTGCCGCAGCTGTCGAATCGCGCACGCATTGACCCCTTCAACGTCGAGCTCGATCAAGCCTTCGTCGCAGTTCGCGGAATCCCCTTTGCCTGGCTCGACCTGAAGGTCGGGCGCATGGTCCAGACCTGGGGCTCCGCGGATCTCTTCAATCCAGTCGACAACCTCAACGCGCGCGATTTCTTCGACCCGATGGACTACTCGCGCAAGGTCCCCAACCAGATGATCGAGCTGACCGTCTACCCTTCGTCGAAGGTGACGCTGACTGCCGTCTTCGTGCCCACCTTCAAGCCGTCACAACTTCCTCCGTCGGCGGTGCTGGGCTTCGCCATCAACCGCGACAGGCAAGGGTGTCTGGTCGACGCGCCTGCCCCGCCGCTGCGCGACAAAGCAGACGCGCGGAGGCTCGCCGAGACGTTCAGCTCAGTCGACCCCTGCTCGCTCAACTTCGCGGATCCCGAAGTGCGCGCGTTGACCCCAGAGAATGGAATCGCCGATGCACAGGCGGCGATCCGCGCGCAGTTCAAGGTTGGGGGGCTCGATCTTTCGGCCAGCTATTACTATGGGCGGTTCACTTTCCCGGTTGCGTACACCGCGCTCGCCCAGGTTGGGCCTTCGAGCACCGCGCTTGGCAAAGTCGACGTCGCGTACGTCGCCGAAGTGATGTACCCGCGGATGCAAGTCGCAGGGCTCGACTTCAGCTACAGCGCGCCTTGGTTTTTCGACGTCGGCATCGTGGGAGAGCTCGCGGTGATCTTTCCCGAGCAGGTGAACTTCGGAATGCGCGCCTATCAGGGCAGCGCGAAGATTCTCGAGTTCTCGAGCGTGAACGTGCCGGCGGATCCCTTTGTCAAGGCGACCGTTGGCCTCGACTACACGTTCACCAACTGGCTCTACGTGAACGCGATGTTTGTCCACGGCTTCTTCGACGAGTTCAATGACCTCTACGGGCTCCACAACTACGCCGTCGTCGCTGCCGAACTGAAGTTCCTCAATGACAACCTTCAGCTCCGGCTGTCGGGAATCCTCGACCTGAATGACCAGTCGAATGTCGCCAACCCACAGCTGACATGGATCATCGTCCCGGGCCTCGAGGCGATCGCCGGCCTGTTCGTCTTCGGCGGCCACACCACTTCCCCAGACCCGCTCGACTACGCCGCGCGCTCAAAGTTTGGGCAGCGCGCCGCTGGTCGCAGCCAGGCGTTTCTCAAGGTGAGATTCACATGGTGAAGGCGGCATTGCTCTTTACTCTTTTGGGCGCTGTTGGTTGTGGTTGGAAATCCGACGGACTCGAGCGGCTCGAGGCGCAGTACCCGACGCGCATTCTGGTGGTGCCTGATGCTGGCAACCACCCCACAATCGACATCGGTACGCCGCAGTGCTCGGGCTTCGATGGAACGTGGGCGGTGCGGCTGGTTCAGAAAGGCACCATCGCTCCACTGGGCGAGGCCTGGGGCATAGGAGTGACCGATCTCTTTCTCGCAGATTCGAAGGCTCAGTCGCTTTCGCTTCGCTTCTGTGATCAGCAGGTGGAAATCACCACCTCCGGTGGCGCCACGGATCTCGGGCGATCCAAGGTTCCCGAAGCACTGCAGCTCGCGCTTGCCCGCACCCCGGTGACGCTCGCGTTGCCGGGCGACGGCACTTTCCGAGCCGACGGGCTGGTGTGGCTGTGGGGAATCCGCAGCGCCTCGGCGACCGATGCGCTTCCCAACAAAGACAATCACACGTCAGACGCGCGGATGTGGGATCAGGACAACGATGGCAAACCTGGCGTCACGCTGAAGATTCTCGCGCCCACTGGCGACCGCTACATGGTTCGGCGCGCGGTGTGGTCGTTCGCGCCCGGAAATCTGACCTTTGACAACCAGTGGATTACCGGATCGCTGACCTCGGCGATCACTGAAAGCGGCCTCGACGCGACGAATGCCTTGCTGCTGACGCCTGCGCCCATCACTGCGAAGCCCGCTGGCACCGGGTATCAATTGCGGTGCGTCGGCTCGACTTACACCTGCGCTTCGCTCGCGGTTGACTACCCACGCCTGTTCAAAGACGCGCCCCGATGACTCGCAAGTGGCTGCTGTTGCCGGGCGCTGCGATGGTATTGACCTGCGCGGTGCTCGCGCGTGGTGTCGCCTTCAGCTCGGATCCGACCGCGCATTTTCCTAAAGACAGTCCCAACGTCGTCGCCTGGCTCGAGCTGTCGCTGAGGTTTGACGCGTTCAATACGCTGATCGTCGGGCTCGAAGAACCCGTGGCTCCGCTCATCTCGGTCGAACGGGTGAAGCGAATCACCGATCGTCTCGCCGCGCTCAAAGCGAACGGTGTGCTCGCCCTGGCGAGCGTCACCAACGTCGAGTCGATTCACGAAGGCGCCGACGGGTCGCTGGAAACCGAGCTGTTAATTTCGGCGCTGCCCGAGAACAAGGCGGCTCTCGATGCGCTCTCGAGGAAGATCGCTGACGATCCGCAGGTCTCAGGCGCGCTGATCAGCCGGGACCAGCGGGGCTACGTGGTGGTGATCCGAGCAGATCCACGTCGCGAATCGGCGCGGCTGGCGCAAGCCGTTCGTCGTGTCGTTGAAGAAGAGCGTGGTCCATTGGTGGCCACGTACTTCGGGGCTCCGTTTTTTCAAGACGCGATGACGCGCGCGGTCTCCGCCGAGCTGAACTGGCTAGTTCCAGTTGGGGCATTGCTCTTCCTCGCGGTGCTCGGGCTGATGGTACGAAATCTGCGCGCGATCGCATGGGTGTTGGGCTGCGCGGTGCTCTGCCTGGTGGTCTGGCTCGGCGCGGTTCGACTGGTGGGTGTCGTGCTCACTGCCACGTCGGCCACCGCGGCGATCTTGTTATTCGTGGTGGCGGCGCTCGCGTTTGCGCGCGCGTTGGAAACAGGCCTCAGCTTCCCGAGGCTCGCGGCCGTCGGCCTGGGGTGCCTTGCATTGTTGTCGATCGGCCATCTTTCGACCTTGGCAGTTGCGATGGCCGTCGGTGCGGTGGCGATCGCGCTCGTTGGCTATTTCGTCTTTGACCCGCTGGCGACCCCCTTGGGCGCAAGCCGCGTCGTCGCGCGCATCTCTGGGGCCACTGGGCTGATGATCGCGGCCGCTGCGTTGATGGCTTCTGTGCTCGTCGCGCGGCAGGCACGGTTTCATGGAACGCCGCAAACGTTGTTCTCACCCCGCGACGACGTGGGATCGTCCCTGTCGTTCTTCGATCGTCGCTTTGGCGGCCCGGATTTCATTCAGGTCGATTTCCGCGGAGACCTTCGTGACCCCGAGATCGCCGCGCGCCTGTTGCGGCTGACCGATTTTCTCGAAGGCCCGGCTGCGTTTGGCGACGTGCGCGCGGTCGCTCCGATTCTCGGATTCCTGAATCACGGCTTCGGGGGAATCCACCGCATTCCGACCTCTCGCGAGTCGCTGAACAACCTGTGGTTTTTTCTCGAAGGGCGGCCCGACGTGCGCAACCTCGTCTCGGACAAGCGCGACGAAGCGATGGTGCTGCTGCGGGTGCCCTCGCGGTTGCCACGCCCCATGAGCGCGTTCGTTGAAATCGTCGACTCGGCCATTGGTGGGTCGCTGGAGCAGGGTAGGGCGTCAACCAAGCTTCGGCTCAACGCGTTGGCCGCGACGTTCGCGCTGCCAACGACCCGTGTCGACTCGATGCTCGACGGGCCTGTTCCCGATGCGAACGAGGCGGTGAACGCGGGCATTCGCAAATGGCTCGCGTCGGGTGATTCGCCATTTCAGCCATCGGACGCCCAATGGCAGCAGCTGAAGCTCGCCCTCGGGCAAACCGACCGTGTCCAGAGTCTCACCGCGGTCGCTTCTTCCTTCGCTGAACTGGCAGATCCTCATCAGGCAGCACAGCTCGTTGACAGCGTGCTCGCGCGTGAGAAAGATCTGCGGCTCAGCCTCCGCGCGCTCGCGCTCGTCGATCTTCTTTGGGAAGAGGCACCAGCGGCAGCCCGCGTGCGTGCGCAGGGGATTCTCGCCGACCACCTCGACCCGCATGCGGGATCCGGAGTGGGTGCTTCGGTGACTGTGACCGGGCTGCCGATTGTGGCCCAGCAGGTCGAGCGAGACGTCTTGGCGGCCTTGTGGCGTGCGCTGGGGTTGCTTGTGGGCGTTGGGTCCATCGGTCTCTTCGCGCTCACCCGCGACTTCCGCGCGACGGCGCGTGCAACGGTTGAGGCGGCGCTGGCCGCAGTGATGACCTTCGCGCTCGCGGGAGCGCTTGGGCTTGGCGTCGACCCGGGGTCACTACCGCTCTTCCTGCTGCCTCCGCTGGCTGCGTTCGTGGTGTCAGGGTCTTCGCGGCTGCCGTCGGCGTTCGCGGTGGCGCTGGCAGCAGGCAGCTCGGCACTGCTGTTCGTCGGCGTGCTTCCGGTGTCGCGAATTGGAGCAACGCTGGCGATAGGTCTTGCGACAGTCGCGCTCATTCACGCTCTCTCACGACAAGTTGCTTCACCTGTCGCGGTGCGTTGAGGCGCTGGTCAGCCGGACGGCTATCCCACCTCGGATGTTGCCGCCCTCGCGCCGAACGCGTTCGGGTGAATTTGAACCGAAAGACGTGCGTTATAACGATTGCCCGTGACCACCCCGTCAGCGACCCGCCGCCGAACAATTGGAATCTTTTTTTTCCTTACGGGGTCTGCGGCGCTTGCTCAGGAACAGCAGTGGGAAACGGTGCAGGACTCGCCCATCGTCGTCAAGGTACGCAACCGCGCCACCGGCGGCGTCAAAGAGATTTGGGCTGAAGGCGACATCAAGGGTGAGGTGATTGACATCCAAGAGGTGCTCACTGATACGTCGCGCTTCACGAAGTACATGCCCTACATGACTCAGGCGCGAGAGCTGCCGCCGCGCGATGCAGACGGTGCGATCTACCTGTACTTGCGGCTCGACATGCCCGTGCTCTCGCCGCGCGACTTCATCCACAAAGTCTACGTCGACAAAGACGCCCGCCAGCCGTGGACCAAGGGCGTCTACGCCAGCCACTGGCACGCAATGCCCTCGAAGCTTCCGCCCAAGCAAGGCGTGGTGCGGTTGGTAATCTCTGAAGGCTCGTGGCGCGTCACGCCGCTGCCGAACGGCAAGGCGCATCTCGTCTACAAGTTCAGTGCAGATCCAGGTGGCAACATCCCTTCAATCTTTTCGAACATGAGCAACGTCAAGGGCCCGGCAGACACATTTGCCGCGGTTGAGCGCGAGGCCGCTTTGCGCGCCACCGCTCGATTGGCTGCCAAGACGGTGGACGCTGGGCGAGCAGGCAGCGCCGACAGCGGCCAATGAATTTTAGTGTTGTGAGCCGCGCGGGTACCCGCGCGCGATGGGGTGCAGATCCTTGCGTCCGTCGACGAACACCGCGATCCACTCAGCCATCCGCTGTCCGAGGCGCTGGCAGGAACCAAGCTCGTTCTGGGTGCGAGGCTCGCCGGCTTGAACCGCTCCGTAGTGCAGGGTGTGTTTCTTTCCGACGTAGTCGGTAACGCCGAACACCACCAGTCCGTGGTTCATCAACACAATCAGCATCTCGAGGCACGCGAGCTCGGTGCCTCCACCCCAACCCCCCGAAGACGAGAACGCGCAACCAAGCTTCCCATCGAGCGATTGCCACACGTCATCTGGCAGTGTGTCCCACCACTTTTTCATCTGCCACGGCATCGAGCCCAGGTTGGTCGCCGCCCCAAGTGCCACCCCGTCACACCACGAGAGATCCTCTCGGCTGGCGTCATCGATTGACCGCGTCCGGACTTCGGTATTCGGAACCTCGGCCGCGCCGAGCGCGACCTGTTCGGCCATCTTCCGGGTGTTCCCGGTATTCGAATGAAAGAGGACCAATACCTTGCCCACAGCTCAGCTCCCAGACGCGCGGTGAAGCGTGGCAAACGCGTCGACGATCGCCTGCATGTGCGTCTCGTCGCCCAACAGCACCGAATGGTGAAAGACGATTGAACCGCTGTAGCCCGCTTCTGAATTCGGAAGCTTGAGATCCGCCACTTTCAGCGACGCGCGGTAGGCCGGCTCGAGCGCGTGCATCTTCGGATGCGGAGCGTAAAGCGGATTGTTCGACAGCGGCTTGTATGCCCCGTGCAGCTGGAAATCGCCCATTCCCAGAAGCTCACGCAGCTTCGCAATCATCGGCAGTGCCTCCTCGCCAAACTGCGAGGCATTCACCCGAATTACGTAACCGTAATACGTCTGACGCGTCACCTGCGGCAGCCGTCGCATCGGCTCGAGTCCTGAAATCTCAGCGAGCTTCTTATCGAGCCAGCGCGCGTTCTTCTCACGCTTGCGGTTCTGTTCCTCGAGTCGCGGAAGCTGGTCGAGCAGGATCGCCGCCTGAAACTCCGACAGACAACGGTTGGTGCCGTAACGCGCGGTGGTTTCCACCAACTGAAGGTTGCCAGGCTTGACGGTGGTCGAATCCAGCCGCCGGCGCGAGTTCCAGGCCGAGAGCTCAAGCCGTTCTTTAAAGGTGTCGTCGTTGGTGATCGCGGCGCCACCTTCACCTGAGGTGAGTACCTTGCCTTGCTGCATCGAAAAGATTCCGATGTCGCCCATCGTCCCTGCGTTCTGCCCTTTCCACTGCGAGCCGTGGCTGTGCGCTGAGTCTTCGACGACCCACAGGTCATGCTTGGCGGCGAGCGCGAGGATGGCATCCATGTCGACCATGCACCCATACAGATGCACCGGAAGGATCGCGCGTGTCCGCGACGTTACCGCGGCTGCTGCGCGCTCGGCCGAAAGACAAAACGTGTCAGCCTCGACATCGACGACAACGGGCGTCGCATTCACCGAAAGCACTGCGAGCACCGGAGCGACCCAGGTCATCCCCGGAACAATCACCTCATCGCCGTAACCCAGGTCGAGCGCCTCGAGCGCCGACACCAGCGCTGACGAGCCATGATCCAGCGTCACGCAGTGCTTGACCCCATTCCACTTCGCGAATTCTGCGGCGAACCGCTGTTCCTGTGAGGGCTCGCCAACCGAGGCGCCGCTGATTGCCCAGCGACCACTTTCCAACACCTCACGTACCCGCGCGTAGGTGTTCTCGTCAGCAATCGGCCAGCGAGGCCATTTGATCGTGGTGTTCATGTCGACTCTCAGCGCCCCAAAGATTTAAGGTACTCGCGGTTTCGGCCAGCGCTCGCCTTCGGATCACCGGCCCCTGGCAGAATGTCTTGCTCGACGACGATCCAGCCTTTGTAGGCCCGGCGATCCAACTCGGCGAGCAGCGCAGGAAAGGCAACCACTCCCTTTCCAAGCTCACAAAAGAGGTCGTTGCTCACGGCTTCCGAATAGGGGCGATGCCCAACGACGCTGCCGTTCGCACCTTTGATCTCAGCCGCTGCCGGCTGACAATCCTTAAAGTGCACGTGCCACACCCGTTCGCCATACCGACGAAGCGCTTCAAGCGGATCGGCAAGCTTGTCACCACCGCCGACAGTGTAGTGCCCGGTATCGAGGCACAAACCGAGCAGCGAAGGGTCGGTGCGATCCATCAGCACGCTCACTTCGGCGGGCGTCTCGACGAACCCCGCGCAGTGATGATGAAACACGGTGCGTACGCCTGTTTGCTCGCGCACCGCTGCCGCAATTCGGTTCGCGCCGCGGGCGAAGACATCCCACTGCTCAGCCGTTAGACCATCCTCTGGACGAATGCGGCCGGCACGCTGGGAACGCATTGGGTTTCCGCCAATGGTGTCAGACAGCACCACGGGTGGCGCAGGCGCATCAGGCTCCATCCGATGGACGGACGCGAGCAGCGCAGCCGTGCGCACCGCTGTCTCTTCACCCGAAGCATGCGCTTTCTCGTCACTGAGTGTCACCTGCACGAAGGCGCCGACCATCGCCAGCGCTCGTCGCGTCAGCTCGAGGTGCAGTTGAGAAGGGTCGGTGGGCATGAAGCCCCACGCCCCAAGCTCGGTGCCGGCGTAGCCAGTCGCAGAAATTTCATCGAGCAACTTGGCGAAGCCAATCTGATGCGTGGGGTCAAAATCCAAAATGCCCCACGAGCAGGGGGCGTTCGCAATGCGATACTCGGTTTTCGTCGTCATTTGTTCGCTTCGACGGGCAGGCTGGGCGGTTGGTATCACATCTTCAAAAGTGAGAGTTGATGTCGTTTCGCTCGCATCAAAGCGGTTCTGACGCCTTTCGCGCCCAACTGCGCAGACCCTTGCGCAACTTCATTTCTCGCCTCCGAATTCCAGCGGTTGGAAGTGGCTTGGCGTGTGCGATCCATTGGCTGGTGAGTTCCCGTTGTAGTGATGAAGAGCGTTCAACCTTGGTCGGTGGGGGTGGCCCATTGACTCCTGAGCCGGGCTGTACTTAGGGTCCGCGCCCCTTGAATCAGATGAAGCGACCCATCATTGCGCCTGCTGATTTTGCGACCGGATCTGCCCTTTGGGCCGCAGCAAAAGTGCGGGTCCTTCAGTGGAACCGTCGCGCTTCTTCTCCCGCCCGATTGCAGAAAGTTCAAGAGCAGACCCTGCTCGCCCATGTTCGAGCTGCTGCCCAGACCGAGTTTGGGCGCGCTCACAAGTTCGAGTCCATTGCCTCGTACGCTGACTACGCTGAACGCGTACCGCTGCGCATCTACGCCGACTTCGAGCCCTACCTCGAACGGATGCGCAAAGGCGAACGCAACGTCCTCTATCCCGGATTTATCGAGTACTACGGTCATTCGTCGGGCAGCTCGAACACCGCCGCCGCGCACAAATACCTACCGATCTCTTCCGAGCAGATTCGCTGGCAGCAGCGCGCGGGCTTCGACATCGTCGCGCGCTATCTCGACCTCAGCGGCGACAAGCGACTCACCGGTGGCTACATGCTGGGCCTGTTGCCTCCGGCGTTGATCCGCAAAGACGGCCCGGTAGGGATTTCGTCGAACCCGGGCATCATGCAGCTGCACATGCCGGGTGCGTCGAAGCTGATCCAGCTGCCGCAGCCACCCGTGCGCGACATTGAGATCTACGACCAGAAGCTCAGTGCGATGGCGCAGGCGTACCTCGACTACGACGTGCGTGGCATCACCGGCACCACCTGTTGGTTTTCGATTTTCTTCGATCGTCTGATCGCGACCGCCCGAGCGCGCGGGCGCGATGTGTCGACGGTTGCTGAAATCTGGCCGAACCTGGGCGCGCTCTTTGGGGGCGGCGTGCATGCTGGCCCCTACCGGCAAATCATCAACGAGCGGATGGGCAGGCAGACCACGCTGATCGACAACTACAACGCGACCGAAGGGGGCCTCTTCGCCGCGACCGATCGCGCCGATGACCACGGGATGTTGATGATCCCCGACCGCGGCGTGTTCTTCGAGTTCGTCCTCCGCGCCGATCATGGCAAACCAGATGCAAAGCGGCTTCCGATTTGGAAAGTCGAGCCCGGTGTCGACTATTCAATCGCCGTCAGCACCTCATCTGGTTTGTTCAGCTACTTCATGGGCGACGTCATTCGCTTCAACTCGGTCTTTCCTCACCGAATGGAGTTCGCCGGCCGCACCGGCGGAGTGCTCTCGGTCACCCAAGAGCTCACTTCTTTCATCGAGCTCGAGCGCGCCGTCAGCGAAGCGACCCGCGTCAATCCCTGTTCACTCGTCGACTTCACTGCTTCATCTGAGGTCGGAATTGACGGCACCGCGAAGGGCCGGTACCTCTTTTTCGTCGAGTTTGATCGCGCTCCGGCTGACTTGCAGTCCTTTACGACTTCGGTTGATAAGGAACTTTGTCTGCAAAACCGCGTCTACCGTGAACACCGGATGAAGGACGTGGCGATTCTGTCACCTGTCGTGATAGCGCTCCCAAAGGGGTCGACCGGCCGCTTTATGCAAGA
>JANOHG010001080.1:0-1379 GCA_031406375.1 Archangiaceae bacterium
ACTTGCAGTTCAAAAAAACAGCCGACGTCGCGGCATGGGATAGGTGGATTTACGGCTTCAACCGCGAGTTGCTGCGCGGCCCATTCTACCGCCTGCTCTTCACAGTGGTGACTCCTAAGATGGTAATCGACGGAGCGCAGAAGCGCTGGAGCAGCTTCCGTACCGGAATGACGCTGAGTGTTCCTGAGCAAGGCCAGTACTCGTGCACCTTCGAGCTTCGTTACCCTCCAGGGCTCTTGAACGAAACCCTGGTGCCGCGTGTCTTCACGCAAGTCTTCCGCTGCGTCTTCGAGATGGCGGGCGCGAAAGACGTTCACGTCGGCGGGCTGATGCTAAGCCGCGAGGTGTCGCGATACCCGACGCGATGGAGGTAGCGCCGCGCCGGCGCTGGGGGACAAGTCGGCTTTACCGGCGATCCCAGGCGACGGCGACTGCCGCGTCGCTCAAGCGAAAAAGAGCGCAGTCGAGCATGGGATTTTCGAGCTGCGCCGGCGCCAACGACACCACGCGAATGCTGCGCGCCCCAGGCGAGAAGATACCGCCGAGGTGAAGCTTCAGCCCCGCTTCCTTCAACGCCCACACCGCCGCTTGGTTCGCCACGCTGTCGTATGCGCCGCATTGTTCGGCTTCCCCGTCGCAGAAGACGCGGCGGGCGATCCTCAGGAGCCGCTGCCCGTCTTCATCGTCGGCCACATCGATTCCCACCGCGAACGGCGCTACCGCCGCCACCGCCCAGTGCGTCGTATGGCTGAGGCTGAGGAAGAGCGCGGGTTCGAACGCCCCATCGACGTACAGCACCGGAGCGCCCGACTCAGCGGGCAGAATTTCCACCCGCGTCGGCGCGATTCCAAAACCCTGCGCGAGCACTTCTTTTGCGACCTGCCGCCCTGCACGCCATTCCTCGGCGCGCAGCGGCCAGTCTTTCAACCCTGCGACAAACTCGACCTCGCGCTTCCCGAGCTCGACAGCCGCGGCCTCGTCGCGCCGAAGCGCGAGCAGGGTGACTCCAAGCCTGCAACGCTCGAGAACACCCGACAAAAGCGGCGTCACACCGCGATGTGGCGAAGCTTCATTTGCACATCGGAAGACCAGTGGTTGGCGAACGCGCGCACGCAGGTCGACAGGTACCGGTCGTAATTGTTCCAGACCGTTTCGCCGTCGCTCATCTTCAGCGCACCCCACTTCTCTTTGATTTTCTTCTCGTTGAGCCGAAAACGGCGCAGCCACTCGGCGGTCGTCTTGCCGTAGTCCTCGCGCCGCGTCTTCAGCTCGATGATTTCCCAGCTCTGACCGCAGGCGGTGACGAGCTCTTCGAGGCGCGGGTTGAGGCCGCCAGGAAAAATGACGTCAGCGGTAAACTTCAAATCCTCGAGGTCCTT
>JANOHG010001226.1:0-1969 GCA_031406375.1 Archangiaceae bacterium
AGTAGCTGATCCATCTTCGCGAGTTCGCGCTCGGAGCCGAGAGAGCCGGCTGATCCGGCTCGGATCATGTCCACGCGCTCGGCGCTCAAGCTGCTCGCGGCATCCTGGCGCAAGGATCAGAAACGCCGCACGCTGCTAGGCAAAAGTTTCGCGGACCCTACGCGATCATTCCCAACGATTCGCAGGTCACAGGCAGGTGACGTAAGTTGGTGCGGTGAGACAGCCGTTGTCGCAGCCGCTTCTCGAAAAGCGGCTTGACGTACATGATCGCAAGCAGTTCGAGCTGAAGCTCGAGTACCAACCCAGCGGTACTGATCCAAGCAGCACCTACGTCGTCGATGCGTGGATGTTCATCCCCGCGCAGCTGAACATCACTCCCGACACGTATCCGCGCGAGTTCTTCTACGCCGACATTCACAACTACCTGCGGCTAAAGACGCCCACCCTCGACTTCGATGAGATCCTCGCAGGCAGCCATTCTCCGCTCGTTCAGCTCGAAGAACGGGTCGCGCTGGGGTTGATGGGGCCGCAATCGGAACTGATCTACGACGCGAAAATGCTCTCATGTGTCTTTCGGGGCGCCTGCCGCCGTTTCTCGAAGCAGATGAATCAGAGCTGCACAGAGCTTGCTCCGGCGCTCGAGGCGCCCGAACGCGGTCAGCCCGGCACGCTCGAGGCGCTCGCCGTTCTCGCCCGATCTTCGACCAAGGCCGTGCAAGAGACGCTGCGCCGGTTTCGTACCGTCACCAAAGTGCTCGGCGGCAAGTACGCGCTCGATGAACGCACCCAGGCTTCCTTTCGCCTCGTCGACGAATACATGAGCCTCACTGTCGAACAGTTCTTCCGTAAGACAGTGGTCGAAATGGATCAGATGCCGCGCACTGGCCTGTATGTCGAGCTGCGCAAAGAGCTGATGGCTCAGGTGATCAACGACGAGCGCTACCGCAAGGACAACAAGCTGCGTTCGGTGATCAGCCCGACCGGCGACAACGAGGAATACACCCATCGCGTCGGGTTCTTGAAGAAGTTCTGCATGAACATCCTCTTCCTCAAAGTGCGTCGCGCATCGGGACGCAAGAACTGGGAAGAGGTGCTCTTCGCGATGGCGGCCGGGCTCGCGATGGCTTTCGCGACGAGTGTCGTCTTCTTCGCCCAGAACCGAATTCCGCAGGCCAGCCTCAACTTCTTCCTCGTGCTGGTCGTCGGATACATGGCCAAGGATCGAATCAAGGAAGGCGCGCGCCGAGTGCTGGCGTCGTTCGCATCGAAGCACCTGTTCGATCGCACCACCCGCATCATGGATCCCGTGACTCAGGATCGGGTTGGGGTGTGCCGCGAGAAGTTCGATTACCACCCGCGGGAAATCCCCGACGACGTGCTTCGCCTGCGCCGGCGCGACGACTTCATCACCGTCAGCCAGGGGGAACTGTCCGAGACGGTGATTCGCTACCAGAAGAAGATCATTCTCGACTCCGACATGTTGCCACACCTGGGCGACGACGGAATCATCACCGGAGTGACCGACATCATTCGGATCAAGATCGATCGGATGCTGCGTGACATGGACGACCCCGAGTCGGCGATGGAATACGTCGATCTCGAAGACTTCTCGGTTGGGAAAGTGAAGGCCGCCAAGAGCTACCAGCTTGATCTCGCCTTCCGATTCTCGGTCGACGATGGTGAGCACAAACACACCACGGTTCAGTTGGTGCGGCTGGTGCTCGACCGCAACGGGATCAAGCGAATGCTGCGATTTGCGCCCGAGGAGCCTGACGGCATCGCGCCCGCTCTTCGTCCGGTGGGTTGATTTTCTTAAACGGTGCCTTTACACCCCAGCGCTTCATGACCGACTTCAAGAGCCGCATCGGCTCAGACTGGAAAAAGAAGCTCAAAGACATTCTCGACCGCGCCCAAGCTGTCGGCGACAAGGGTTTGCTGGTCTTCGACCTCGACTCGACCGTGTTCGACA
>JANOHG010001099.1:0-3859 GCA_031406375.1 Archangiaceae bacterium
CCGCGAGCGCGGAGTTCTTCGAGCACATGGTCGACGCTCAGGCCGGCAGCCGGAACCTGCTGCTGCTCAACTTTCGGCCGGAGTACCGCGCTCAACCCCGACTATTCGACCGCGCTGGGCAGCTCATGCGTCTACCCCTTCGAGCTCGCGCAGGTGTACGCCACGTTCAACCGGCTGGGCGTGAAGAAGCCAACCTACTTCCTTCGCAAGATAGAGGATCGCTTTGGGCGCACGGTTGAAGATCACACCTCGTTCGACGACGCCTGGGCCTCGCTGCAGGATCGCGTGGCTGCGGGCTACGCGCGGCTGTACGAGCCAGGGATTCAGGTCATCAGCCCCGAAACCGGTTGGATCGTCACCGACCTGATGCGGGGCGTCGTCCGCGAAGGCACCGGTGCTCCTGCGGGGCGGCTGGGAAAGCCAGCGGCGGGGAAAACGGGCACGACGAACGATTCTTACGACGCCTGGTTCACCGGCTTCACCCGCGATCTCGTCACTACCTCGTGGGTCGGTTACGACATGAACCCGCATCCGTTGGGCAAGTACGAGACGGGCGGTCGCGCCGCGCTGCCTGCGTGGGTGGCGTACATGAAGGCAGCGCTCGACGGCCGGACCCAACCCGAGTTTGCGCCGCCGGGGGGGTTGGATCTGGTCAAGCTGCGCATCGACAACAAGACAGGAAAGGTCGCCTCGAGCAGCAAGGGCTCGAGCGAGATGTGGTTCAAGCGGGGCACCGAGCCGAAGGATGCAGCGCTTGCCCCTGGGCAAGTAGACCCAGGCAACTTCGAAATGATTCGGTAATCGGCCCGTCTTCCATGTCTGCGCCCGTTCTGGATGAGCTGAAAGCGTTGCTCCGGCTGGCTGCTCCACTGGGGCTGGCGCAGGCAGGGCAGGCGTTGATGGGGCTGGTCGACACCGCGGTGGTCGGTAGGGTCTCGGATGTCGCGCAGGGAGCCGTGGGTTTGGGCGCGGGGTTGTGCTTTGCGTTCGCGTCGCTGGGCATCGGCGTGATGCTCGCGTTCGATCCGCTGCTTTCACAGGCAATCGGAGCGGGCCACATCGCGCGCACCCGTACCCTTTTCTGGCAGGCGGTCTGGATGGCGGTATTCGCAGGGCTGGTGCTCGCAGGTCCCCTGTGGCTCTCGCCGCTGCTGCTCGAGCCCTTCGGCGTGGATCCGGCGGTGGCGCAAGCAGCGAACGAATACGTCGTGTGGCGTGTGCCCCAGTTGATGGGTTTTCTGCTCTTCATGGCGGCCCGCACCTACCTGCAGAGCAAGGGGCACACGAAGGCGATCTTCCTTTCGATGGTGCTGGCGAACATCGCGAACCTAGGCTTGGCGATCCTCCTGGTATTCGGTGCGGGCCCGATTCCCGCGCTGGGGGTCGCAGGGGCGTCGATCGCGACGACACTCTGTACGTTTCTGCAAGTGCTGGTGCTGGTTTTCGTGCTCGGGCCGGACCCAAAAGGGACTTCGCGCAGGCCGGATCTCTTCGTGCTGAAGCAAGCGCTGGGGTTGGGATTTCCGATTGGCCTTCAGCTGCTCGCCGAAGTCGGTGTCTTCGTCCTCGCGGGAATTTTCGCAGGGCGACTGGGACGCACGTCAATCGCTGCGCACCAGATTGCGATCAACTGGGCGAGCTTCAGTTTTTGTCTCGCGGTTGGAATTGGCAGCGCAGCGGCCACTCGGGTTGGGTGGGCAATCGGCGCCGGAGACACCCATGCCGCCCGGCGCAGCGGGCTCGTCGCGATCGTCGCTGGCACCGCGTGGATGTCATCGACCTCGGTGGTGTTCCTCGTTTTTCCTCGCGCGCTGGCGCGGGTGATGACGCCGGATCCAGCGGTCATTGACGTGACGGTGACCTTGTTGGCGGTGGCCGCGGTGTTTCAGATTTCTGACGGGCTGCAGGCGGTGGGTTCGGGCGTGCTGCGTGGCACGGGCGACACCCGCTTCAGCTTCGTCGCGAACGTGATTGGCCACTGGTTGGTCGGCGCGCCGGTGGCCCTCTACTGCGGCATTCACCTGGGCATGGGAGTCGTCGGCCTGTGGTGGGGATTGTCGGCAGGGCTAACGGCGGTCGCGATGGCTCTCGTGGTGCGCTTCGTGGTGATTACGAAGCGCCCGCTGGTCGCTCTTTCTGTCACCTGACGTTCTTGCTGGGGCGATTCGGTTGCGCAAAGAAGGCCCCGAGCCACGGGTTGCCGTCACCCTGCAAGTTATTCTGTCTGCTCACGTGCGAAGACACGCGCGTCGTCAATAGCGAGAGAACACTTGTTTGCCGCAGCGTGGACGTGCTGGCGCAGAATGGATTGGAAGCCCGACCGGGTCATCGCCGGCAGACGTGCTTCAAAGGGTAGCGCGAAACCTTGCCGAGTCGATGGCGTTTCGCACCGGGCTTTTTTCAGCGAATTCGCCGGGCAGCGGCCTCGAACAGCGGGCGCGGCAGCGAGGCGAGCAACTTCGCGCCGATTTCCATCTGCCAGGGGAAGAGGAAGCTTTCGTCGCGACGCTCGATCGATCGACCCATGCGATCGACCGCATCGTCGGTTTCGAGCAGGAACGGCATCTTCGTGGGGATGGTTGCCGTCATCTCGGACTTCACGAAGCCCGGGTGGATGCTGCACACGGAAATCCCCAGCGCCTTCACGTCCAGGCGCAGCCCTTCGAGGAAGGTGGTGAGGTACGACTTGCTTGCACAGTACCCTGCCATGCGCGGGAGCCCGTTGAACGCTGCAAGCGAGCTGATTCCTACCAACTGGCCCTTGCCGCGCTTCACCATCGCCGAAAGCGGCGCGGTGAGCGTCGCGGCTGCGCCGGTGACATTGACGTCGATTATCCGTTTGATGGTGGGCCAGTCGATTCGCTTGCCGTACGTTTCGCCACCGACGCCCGCGTTGGCGATGACGAGATCGAGCCCTCCGCATTCGGCGTCGAGCTTCTGCACGCGGTCGAAGGTCGCGTCGCCATCGCTGACGTCGAGCACCAACGGGATTACTTTGCCAGTGAAGCCGTTGCACTCGTCACGCAGCTGCTCGAGCTGTGCGGTGCGACGCGCGGCTGCGTAGACGGTGACGCCCTTCTTCGCGAACCAGGCGGCAAGGCCGCGGCCAAGGCCTGAGGAAGCGCCGGTGATGAGTGCGTTTTGGTAGGACATGGGCAGGTCTTAGCGGAAACCGCGGGCAATGGTGGCTGAGTAATCCATCGAGCCGCCGCGCGCCTTCAGCCCGCGAAGCTCAGCCGCGGCCCGCAGGGCCTGCGCGCGCATCGTCGGCAGCGCCTCATCGAGGCTTTCGAAAATTTCGGCGAACTCGTCGATGAAGCCTTGAAAAAACACCGGATCTTCGCTGTCGCCATGAATTTCCATGGGTCGAATCTCGATCTTCACGAAGCCCGCTTGCGCGAAGAGAGAACGCAGCTGTTTTCCGACGTAGGGGTCTCCGCCTCCGCGCTGCTGCGCTTCGTTGAGCGCGGCCATAATCGCCTCGATGTCGGCCGAGGCAGGCGTGGTTCGGAAGGTCGAGTTGTCGACCTCGGTGAAGTGGCAGTAGCCGCCGGGTCGAAGAACGCGCCGCACTTCTTTGAGGATCTTCACTGCGACCTGACTGCTGACGTGCTCAAGCAACCAGGAACAGTGAACGCGATCAAAGATGGCGTCGGCGAATGGCAGCGCTGCCCCATTCGCCCGCGCGATCAGTAGGGAAGGGTGGTTGCGGCGCGCCCAGGCCAGCTGCTGCGCCGACACGTCGACCCCGACCAGCCGGATCTCGGGGAATTGGTCGAGCAGCCAGCCTGCCATCGCGCCGACCCCCGTCGCGAGATCCAGCACGCGACCATTCGAAGGAACCTCGAAGTCCTTCAGC
>JANOHG010001138.1:0-3477 GCA_031406375.1 Archangiaceae bacterium
GCCGTCGAAGCTGGCGATTCGCGGAGGCAGCAACGGGGGGCTGCTCACCGGCGCCGCGATGACTCAGCGCCCCGAGCTCTTCGGAGCCGTCATCTGCGCAGTGCCGCTGCTCGACATGGTGCGCTACCACCTGTTCGGCAGCGGAAAGACGTGGGTGCCTGAGTACGGAGATCCTGACAAGGCCGAAGACTTCAAGGTGCTCGAGGCCTACTCGCCGTACCACCGCGTGAAGGAGCACGTGACGTACCCTGCGCTGTTGATGATGTCGGCGGATCACGACGATCGCGTCGACCCGATGCACGCCCGGAAGTTCGTCGCGCAGGTGCAAACGGCCACCAAGGGGCAAGCGCTCGCGTGGCTGCGAATCGAGAGGCATTCAGGCCATGGCGGTTCGGATCAAGTCGCCAAGGCGCTGGAGTCATCGGCAGACCAGATTGCGTTTCTCTTTAAGACGCTCGCGGTGACACCCCCACCCGCGCCTACAGCGGTGCCGACAGGTCAGAAATGAGAGTGCAGATCCTGCGAATGCTATAAGCCCGTTCAGCTCTGCACTGAGGTGAGAAAGATGTTCTTTGGCCGTGACGACAAGAAAGACGAAAAACCCACGGCGATGCCGTTGTTGCCACTGCGCGACATCGTGGTGTTTCCGCACATGGTGGTGCCGCTGTTCGTCGGCCGCGAGAAGTCTATCGCCGCGCTAAAGGACGCAGCGGCTCGGAGGGACGCGGCGGTCAAGCTGGGGGGAGACGACAAGGCTTACATCGTTCTCTCGGCACAGAAGAAGGCGAAGACCAACGACCCGTCGTCGCAGGACGTTTTTCACTACGCCACCTTAGGTCACATCATCCAGCTGCTCCCGCTGCCAGATGGGACGATGAAGGTGCTCGTCGAAGGAATGAAGCGGGCGCGGATCACCGAATTCTTGCCGAACGAGACGCACTTCATGGTGCGAATCGAAGAAGCCGAAGAAGACACCGAGCGCAACGTCGAGCTCGAGGCGTTGTTGCGTGCGGTGCGAGAGACGTTCAAGGCGTTCGTCGAGCTGAACAAGCGGCTGCCCCCCGAGCTTCCGCAGCAGGTCTCGGCGATCGATGATCCTTCGCGGTTGTCGGACACGATTGTCAGCCACCTGTCGCTGAAGCTGAACGACAAGCAGCTGCTGTTGGAGACCGAATCGCCGGTGAAGCGGCTCGAGAAGCTCTACGAGCTGATGCAGGGAGAGATCGAAATCCTCAAGGTCGAGAAGAAGATCCGTTCGCGGGTCAAGAAGCAGATGGAAAAGACCCAGAAGGAGTATTACCTCAACGAGCAGATGCAGGCGATTCAGCGCGAGTTGGGCGACCGCGATGAGGGCAAGAACGAGCTTCAGGAAATCGAAGACAAGCTGAAGACGAAGCGGATGAGCAAAGAGGCCACGATCAAGGTCAAGAAGGAGCTCAAGAAGCTGAAGATGATGGGCCCGATGTCGGCGGAAGCGACGGTGGTTCGCAACTACATCGACTGGGTGCTCTCTTTGCCGTGGGCGGACGAGACGAAAGACAAGCTCGACCTCACCGAGGCCGAGCGCGTGCTCGAAGAAGATCACTACGGGTTGAAGAAGGCGAAGGAACGGATTCTCGAGTACCTCGCGGTTCAGGCATTGGTCGGGAAGATCAAAGGCCCGATTCTGTGCTTCGTCGGCCCACCGGGCGTTGGCAAGACCTCGCTGGCGCGGTCGATCGCGCGGGCGCTGGGTCGCAAGTTCGTGCGTCTCTCACTGGGCGGGGTGCGAGATGAGGCCGAGATTCGTGGCCACCGCCGCACCTACATCGGCGCGATGCCAGGCAAGATCATCCAGTCACTGAAGAAGGCCGAGTCGAACAACCCGGTGATGCTGCTCGATGAGGTCGACAAGATGTCGACCGACTTCCGCGGAGATCCGTCGGCGGCGCTGCTCGAAGTGCTGGACCCCGAGCAGAACAACACCTTTAGCGATCACTACCTCGACCTCGACTATGACTTGTCGAAGGTGTTGTTCATCTGCACCGCGAACCAGCTGCACAACATTCCTCCTCCGCTGCAGGATCGCCTCGAGGTGATTCGCATCGCCGGGTACACCGAGGCCGAGAAGATGTCGATCGCCCGGAAGTACCTCATTCCGAAGCAGAAAGAGGCGAACGGGTTGTCGGACGTGGGCATCGAAATCAGCTCGGCGGCGGTTCGCACCGTCATCAGCCGGTACACCCGCGAGGCGGGTGTTCGCAGCCTCGAACGTGAGCTCGCGAGCATTTTCCGCAAGCTCGCTCGCGACGTCGTCAAGAACGGAAAGAAGGACGTGGCGGTCGATCGCAAGCGCGCGATGAAGTTGCTTGGCGTCACCCGCTTCAAGCACGGAATGAAGGAGCACGAGGATCAGGTAGGAATAGTGACCGGGCTGGCGGTGATGGACACCGGCGGCGACACGCTCACCACCGAGGCCACCGTGATGCCTGGGAAGGGCAAGCTGATCATCACCGGTAAGCTCGGTGAGGTGATGCAGGAATCAGCGCAGGCCGCGATGAGCTTCGTGCGGTCGCGGGCCAAGCGGTTCGGCATCGATGAGAAGTTTTCCGAGACGCTCGACATTCACGTCCACGTGCCAGAAGGCGCGATTCCGAAAGACGGGCCCAGCGCAGGAGTGACCATCGTGACCGCGATTGTCTCGGCGTTGACCCGCATTCCGGTGCGCCGCGACGTGGCGATGACGGGCGAAGTCACGCTGCGCGGCAGGGTGCTTCCCATCGGAGGGCTCAAGGAAAAGGTGCTTGCGGCTCACCGCGCGGGGATGAAAACGGTGCTCTTCCCCGAAGAGAATCGGAAAGACGTGCGCGAGATTCCTCGCAAGGTTCGAGAGGCGATGCGGTTGGTTCCGTGTGAGTTCGTCGACGAGGTGCTGCGCGAGGCGCTGTTGCTCGACAAGCCTGATGAGTTCATTCGTTCGGCAACCGGCGCGGTGATTGAAGTGAAGCCGGTGATTGAGCCCGGCCCGATCGCAAGCTGAGCCAGAGATTTCAGTGATGGCCGACCAGCCGCCGCGTTCGCCGATGAAGGACCCCCGCAGTTGGCTTATCTGGCTCGCGGCCGCGGCGATGATTGGCGCGATCGCGATCGGCCGCGGAAGCGGGCCAGTGAAAGCTGGCCCCAACCTCGCGTGTCTCACCCACGTCGACTGCGCGAAGGGGCTGCGCTGCTATGCGATGCCGAAAGATGACCCGTTCGCGACGTTCGGCGTCTGCGTCGAGCCCTGTCTTGACGACCTGCAATGCCCCAGCGGGATGAAGTGCGCGGTCACCGCGAAGGGCAACGCGCAGGTGGTGCCGGTGAAGGTCGGGCTCGAGCCGGGCGAGCGGGTCTGCATCCGCTAGTAGCTCCGCACAGTGATGATGACCGGTTGAGGCCCCAACGTTCATCCCTAGTGGGAGCGGCACCAACCGGTCATCCCGAGCGTAGCGCCATGGG
>JANOHG010001233.1:0-1756 GCA_031406375.1 Archangiaceae bacterium
GATTGCAGTCCGTCAACTGGGTCCACTTCATCGAGAACGCGTCACCCAGCGCGCTGGTCCCTTCAGCTGACCTCGGAATTCAGCTGCACGGCGAGCTCGCTTCCGGCGCCGTGAGCTACGCCATCGGAGCCTTCGGTGGGGGAATCGATGGGGCGGTGAGTGAAGTGGACCCCAACGAGAACAAAGAGATCGCCGGCCGAATCTTTAGTCATCCGTTTCGTTTCTTTCGCATCAAGCTGTTGGAAAACTTCGGCATCGGAATGTCGGCGACGTTCGGCCGGCAGACGGGCACCGCGACCTCATCGCAACTGCCAAGCTTCCGTTCACCGGGACAACAGACGTTCTTCACTTACGTGCCGGTTGCAACCGCCAACGGCAACCGCACCCGGCTGTCGCCTCAGGGCTACCTTTACCTGGGGCCGGTGGGGCTGTTGGCCGAATACGTCAGCTCGTCTCAATCGGTGACGCGGTTAGGACAAACCACCCGCGTCGACAACGCGGCGTGGAACACCACCCTCTCAGTCGTCGTCACCGGTGAGGCTGCGTCCCACGATGGCGTGAGTCCCAAGCGGAGCTTCAGTTTCAAAGACGGAAGCGTCGGAGCGTTCGAAATCGTCGCGCGCTACCACGTGTTGCGCGTCGACCAGGATGTGTTCAACGCTTCCCTTGCGAACGCCGCGACCAGCGCGCAGCGCGCGACGTCGTTCGGTGTTGGTGTGAATTGGTTCTTGAATCGCAACGCGCGGGTGAGCCTCAACTTCGAGCACACCTGGTTCGTCGGCGGCGCAGTGCCAGAGCCGCTCGTGAGAACCGAAAATCGCGCAGAAGAGAACGCCGTGCTCGCTCGATTGCAGATCGCCTTTTGAAGAAGCACCCCCCCGAGAGAGGAACGCCGATGAAGACCCGATTTGTGGTGTTGATGGCGTTGCTGTTGGCGGCCTCGGCGGCATTCGCGCAGCAGTCGCTGCTCAACGCCTCGTACGACCCGACCCGCGAGCTGTACCAAGACTTGAACGCAGCCTTCGCGAAGTTCTGGCATGCGCAAAGCGGAAAACAGATCACCATCAACCAGTCGCACGGCGGTTCGGGAAAACAGGCCCGTTCAGTCGTCGACGGGCTCGAGGCCGACGTGGTGACTCTGGCGCTTGCCTACGACATCGACGCCATCGCCGAGAAAGGAAAGCTGCTGCCGGCCGACTGGCATGGCCGGCTGCCCAACAACTCGACGCCCTTCACGTCAACCGTGGTGTTCGTCGTGCGCAAGGGCAACCCGAAGAAGATAAAAGACTGGGATGACCTGGTGAAACCAGGAGTGCTCGTCATCACGCCCAATCCGAAGACGTCGGGCGGCGCCCGGTGGAACTACCTCGCAGCGTGGGCGTATGCGCTGAAGAAAGCGGGGGGCGACGCGGCGAAAGCCAAAGACTTCGTCTCGAAGCTCTACCTCAACGTGCCGGTACTCGACTCAGGAGCCCGCGGTTCGACGACGACCTTCGCTCAACGTCGCATCGGTCAGGTGTTGATTGCGTGGGAAAGCGAGGCGCTGCTGCTGGTGAACGACCTGGGCAAGGACCAGTTCGAAATCGTGTTTCCTTCGCTGAGCATCCTCACCGAGCCACCCGTCGCGCTCATCGACAGGAACGTCGACAAACACAAGACCCGCGAAGCGTCCGAGGCGTACCTCAAGTTCCTCTTCTCGGATGAAGCGCAGGAGTTGGCGGCCAAGCGGCACTACCGCCCGCGCAAGCTTGCGGTG